>JANLVM010000001.1:0-2167 GCA_031364015.1 Gemmatimonadaceae bacterium | reverse complement strand
AACGGGGACAGTCCGCCATCCGGCACGCCTTCAAAGGAATCCGCGTCAGCCACGGGCAGTAGTCGGTCCGGCACTGTCGAGTGTGAGTGTGGGATTGTACAGCGCGTGCGGTCTCACGCCCGCCGGTGCCGCCTAGTGTTGGGGCCGCTCGGAGTATGGCGGCATCGGCAACGGAAAGTTTGGATACTCAGCGACGCCGGTGCAGGTGGTGTGGTAGTCGTTGACTGCGTCAGCTCCGGTCGTAGAACGGCGGTGGCTCGATGCCGAGTGCGCGCAGGTAAACGTAGCCTTGGCCACGATGATGGATTTCGTTGTCCACGATGTAGAGCAGTAGGTCGTAGCCTGGCATTTTCCACTGACCGAACGCGGTCATGGTGACCTGAAATCGTTCCGGCGGAACTTGCGAAAACAGCGTGTCGAGCTGCTTTGTGTTCTCGTCCCACTGCGCGAGTACTTCGGCCTTTGTGGTCGCGGCACCCTCGGCATAGCTGTCCCATTTATCCGTGATGACGCCCTGCACCGTGGGCACCGCCATGCCCAGCATTTCATTCGCGAGCGCGCCGAACGTGCGCATGCCGCCGAGCGTGAAGGTGAAGAGCTGATCGTCGGGGAACGCATCGATGGTGCGCCGTGACAGGCGGCGATGGGACTGCCAGTGCGTGAGGAACTGGCTCGGGGTGATGACGAGGGCGGCGGACGCGTCGGCGGACATAGCGAGCCTCGAGGGGGTTGGTGATAGTGCGAATAAAGCAGCGCGCTTCGGGTTTTATTCGGACGCTGATTATACGAGAATCCCGGCAGGCCGCAAGCAAATCGCTGGCGAAGAACACGAGCGAAAACGGATAGGCTAACATGCGGTGGCAACGGCGCTCCCGGTGAAATAGCTTCTCCCTATGAACGCGGAGCCGCTGCTGATCGTAATTGCTCGCACGCTCGCCACGTGTCGTCTCGACGCCGTGTTGATCGGCAACGCCGCAGCGGCCGTGCAGGGGTCGCCGGTGACGACGATGGATTTCGATTTCATGTTTCGCAAGACCCCCACCAACCTCACCAAGCTCAAGCGGGTCGCCGACGACCTCGGTGCGATAGTGCTTCGCCCGTACTATCCCGCGTCACAGCTCTACCGCATGACGCGCGATCGCGATGGGTTGCAGCTCGATTTCATGGCCAAGATCGATGGCATTCGTTCGTTCGAGTCGCTGCGCAGCCGAGCGACACCAGTGAGTTTTGGTGTGCATGCGTTGCTGGTCGCATCGCTCGCCGACATCATCAAGAGCAAAGAGAGCGCCGGACGCGAACAGGATCTGGCCGTGCTTCCCATTTTGAGGCGTACGCTGCGTGAAAAAGAAAAAGGGTAAACTTGACACGCGCGACGCGTTGAAGAAGGAGAGCGAGCGGGTGCTCGTGGAGCAGATACGTCGTCAGCTCGCCCTGCCGCCCTCCAAGCGCACGAATTTCCTTCGCGTCCGTCTGCCGAACGGCGGAACGTCGCTGTAGCACCGACGGGGCGATGCCTCGCGGATGAATCTTACGGCGGCGTGACCACGCGCGCCGAGTCCGCGCGGCGCAGCAGCTGTGTCCACGGTCGCACCAGTCGCAACGCAGACGCAGCAGGGGACTGTCGCACGAAGAACCGCTCCCCGTTGCCCAACATCGAGAAGCCGATCCCGCGATCTTCGAACACGCCCTGTCGCGCACTGTTCACGGAGAAGAGTACGCGCGGCTCGGAAGCACGCGCGACGGTGTTCGCGGACGGGTTGGTCACCATCACGCGACCGTCGGGCGTCAGGAAATAGAGCAGGCCGTTACTCGGGCCCCAGCGCGGCCAACGGCCACCGGTCTCAGACACGCGAGTTGGCGTTCCCCCGTCGATCGCGCGCAGGTAGACCTCCGCACGCCCCGATTCATCGGACGAATACGCGATGGTCCGCCAGTCCGGTGACATACTCGCGTCCAGCAATTGCCCGGGGCGCGCCAACACCACGCGAGAAGGTGAGCCATCCAGCGGGATCATGCGCAGCACGGAGTCCGCTTCCGCGAGGACCTCGCGTTCATCATCCGACCAGTCCAGCAATTTTGGACAGACACCGGCGCGCGGGGTACGTACGGTGGTGCGCTCCACGTCCGTCGCAAGTTCCCGGACGACGACATCACAGTAGTTGCCCCG
>JANLVM010000951.1:0-2716 GCA_031364015.1 Gemmatimonadaceae bacterium | reverse complement strand
GTGGTAGCGGCATCTACGCTTCTCGAAATATGGAATGACTTCGGTATACGTTCGGATGGCAGGCCTTGGCTTGCTTGCGAAAAATTTCACAAGCCCCTAACTTCACCCCCGAATGACTGAGGAAAAGCAGGGAACTACACCTCCGGCGCCGGCCTCGGATGGGCCGTCGCCGTGGGCAGTCGCCGGGCTGGGGATGCAGTTCTTCCTTGCCCTGCTGGCATTCGTGTATGCCGGCAACTGGACCGACGCGCGCTTCGGGACTGCACCCGTATTCCTGTTCGCGGGCGTGTTCGTGGGCGGAGGGGCCACGTTCTACTTGAGCTATCGGCGGTTGACGAGGGGGACTCGCACGGACGGCGCGAATTCCGCCACGCCACCCAACGACGCGGCCCGCCAATCGCCGCGACGATGAACTCTCGAAGTGTGCTGCGGTCGGTGCTGGTGTTCACGATCGCGCAAGGACTGCTGGTGGCGGTGGTCGCGCTGGTGCTGATGCAATTCGTCTGGACCGATGCGCGGTCGGCGCACGCGATTCAGGCCAGCGCGTGGTTGTCGGTTGGCGTGCAGGTGGTCACCTTCTCGATTGCGCGCGTCGTCGCGCAACAGCAGGTGATCGCGGGGTGGGGAGTGGGCGTCTTGCTGCGCTTCGCGATTGTGGCGTTCTGGGCGTTTCTGGGCATCGCGGCGCTCGGACTGGCAGAGACGCCAGCGTTGATGTCGTTGGTGATCTTTTTCTTCGTCTCGACGTTGATCGAGCCGATTTTTCTGAACATCTGAATCAGGATGCTGGGGATGCGCTGTTCGTTTCGCCCGCAGTTTGGTGCTGCCGTCGTGCTGGTCGCGGCGACACTGTTGTCTGTCGCACCGGGTCGACTGCTGGCGCAGGTCACGGCCCCCGTGGAATCGGCCCCCGTGGAATCGGCGACCGTGACTGCGGTGCCGGTCTCAGCACCGCAGGCCGCCGCGTCACACGCCCCCGCGCAGGGGCAGTCGGTCGACTTCATCACGCCGCACATCACCGACAGCCATCACCTCGAAATCCCCTGGCCCAATAGTCATCTCGCCAGGGAGATTCCGCTTCCGCACTTTCCACCCGTGAACATCGGCGGCGTCGAGGTAGACTTCTCGCCCACCAAGCACGTGGTGTTCATGTTGTTCGCCGCCACGCTCGCGAGCGTGCTGCTGATCGGCGCCGCGTCGCGCAGTCGCCGCCAGCATGGCGAATCCGGGCATACGCGCGGTTTCGCCGGCGGTATCGAGGCGATGGCGCTGTATCTGCGCAATGAAGTCGTGCTGCCCAACGTGGGACATCATGGCCAGAAGTACGTGCCGTTTGCGCTGACGCTGTTTTTCTTCATTCTCTGCTGCAACCTGCTCGGACTCTTTCCCTACGGCGCCACCGCCACCGGCAATATCTCGGTCACGGCGACGCTGGCGATCATCACGGCGGTGGTCGTCGAGTTCGCGGGCATTCGCGCCAATGGCTGGGGATATCTCCGCACGATCTTCTACTGGAACAACGAACTGCCGATCGTCATGCGCGTCGTCATGTTCTTCGTGATGTCCGCCGTCGAAGCAGTGGGCAAGCTGTCCAAGCCGTTCGCACTGGCCATCCGTCTGTTTGCCAACATGACCGCAGGACACATCGTCCTGCTGGCGATCATCGGTCTCATCTTCACGTTCCAGAACTACTACATCGCTGGTGTGCCGGTGTTGATGGCGACGGCGATCAGTGTGTTGGAGTTGCTGGTGTCGTTCCTGCAAGCGTTCATCTTCACGCTGCTGGCCTGCGTGTTCATCGGCCAGATGCGCGAAGCCCACCACTAGCGTTCACGAAGGGCCGGGTCGACTTGGCTTCCGTCGGCCCGGAACTGTAGCCGGTCGCGCGACCGGTGATGCCCGTTGAGTTGCGGTGATTCGCCGCCGCTCGCCGACGGGTAGCGCGGCGATCACTCGCCGGCGCCTGAAGCGATAGTTCGCAACGTTTATTTCACGGAGTTTCGCATGATCGAAGTGATGGGTCTTCTGCAGGCGGCCGCCGATGCAGGATCGGGAAAAGGTTTCGCCCTCATCGGTGCGGGCCTGGCCGCTGGACTTGGTGTAATCGGCGCGGGTCTTGGCGTCGGACGGATTGGTGGCTCGGCCGTCGAAGGAATAGCGCGACAGCCGGAAGCCGCTGGGAAAATCCAGACGGCCGCGCTGATCTTTGCCGCACTCGTTGAAGGCGCGGCGCTGTTCGGCATCGTTATCGGCTTCCAGATCCAGAGCAAGATCACGTTCTGAAGCTGATCGTGTGCGGGGCGTCCATCCGGACGCCCCGCCACTTTTTTACTCTCCAGTCGATTCCACCATGTCCGCTTTTCTTTCGTGCCGCCCGTCCGCCATCACACGTCTTACCGCACTGCTCGCGGGCCTGACGCTCTCCGCTGCGCCACTGCTGGCGCAGGAGGCCGCGCCGAGTGGACCGCCAAACCTGCTCGAGCCGAACTTCGGCGTGATGGCCTGGACGCTGATCATCTTTCTGATCCTGATGTTCGTGCTGTCCAAGTTCGCCTTCAAGCCACTCTTCGCGGCCGTTGAGGCCCGGGAAAAGGCGCTCGAAGATGCGATCGCTGGTGCCAAGCGCGACCGGGCGGAAGCCGAACAGTTGATGTCGCAACAGCGCGCGCAGCTCGAGGCCGCGCGCACGGAAGCGCAGAGTATCATCGCCGGCAGC
>JANLVM010000824.1:0-2064 GCA_031364015.1 Gemmatimonadaceae bacterium | reverse complement strand
TCAGCGGATCGATCATGAACGTCGCGCGGGGCACAAACACGTTTCCATTGACTGACGGTCGCTTGAGTGGTCCGCGCGCATCGAGCGCTCCGCTGAGCACGAGATCGGTCCCATCTCGACGGTGCGCCAGAATCGCGTTGCTCGCGAACGCTTGCACGCTGATCGTCACCGGCTCGTTTAACGCATAGCGCATCGCGCCACGGACACCAATCGTGTCAGTCGCACGACCGCTGACTATGCGAAACGATTCCAGTATAAGTGAATCCTGTGCCGCCCTCAGGACGGCGCGCCCTCCCGTCGGTTCGATTCCGAGATCGTCCACGCGCGCCGAAAACTTCGAGAGCACCATCGAGCCCGTTCCCACGGGACGGTCCATCGTTCCCGTGACCGCCACGCGACCGTCGAGCGCGCCACGGACTCGGCTTACTCCGGCAACGACGATACCCAGCGTGCTCAGTTGAAGCGAATCTGCGGTGATATCAGCATCAACCGCGTCGCTCAACAATCGTTTCTCCACCCTCGCGATTGAGAGATCGATCGGGATGCGTGCCTCGGCCCGCAAGCGACCGCCGGCACTATCGCCAATCGAGGCGTACGCGACCAGTCGACGACCCGTGTAGAGCCCCTCGCTCGCGACGCGCGGCAAGTACGTACCATCAAGCCCCAGCGAGTCGCCATCGATACGCCAATCGTACAGGGGCAGCGCGCGGGTGCCCCGCAGATGCGCGTCGCCGGTGAGCAGCCCGGAGAAACGCCGAGTGCCAAGCGCGAACGCCGCCGCCTCTCCGACCGGGAACCGCTCCAGATGCAACGTCCCCTGCACCGCCCCAGTCACCGGGACGTCGGCCCGAAGCGCCACGATCCCTTTTTCCGACGAGCGCACTTCCAGTGAGTCAATATGCAACCCTTGCGCATCACTCACGATCCGAATCGGTGCCGCACTCCGCCACGTGACGCTATCGTAGCGGAACTGCAGCGAGTCGGCGACAATCGTCAGGGCACCCTCGCGTCGCCGGTACCCACCGCGCACCACGAACTGTGCGTCCTTCGCCGACCGCGCGTCGAGCAGCAGCAACCCACTGTCCGGATTCGCGCGTTGCACGCGGAACTCGGTCGACGCAATGCGGACGGCGCCAATGCCATCCATCGCGTCCGCCGTTGCCACGCCTTCGAAGGTCGGACGTGTTAACAGGTTCTCCGCGTGCAGGGAGCCAAACACACGGCCCACGCGAATCGCGCCTATTTGGAGGTCGCGCGCGCCGAGTGCCAGGGTCGCGTCGAGATCGGCCAGCGAACCCACCAGGTACCCGGACACGGATGCGTCGCCCTTGAGTGTGTCCGCAGCGAACGATCGCAGCGACGCGGCGGTCACACTATCTATCGGTGCCAGCGTCGCCGCCAATCGCGTCAGCTGGCGGCGCACCGATTCTAACGTATCAGCGCGTGCTGACACTTCCAGCGTGTCGGCGTCCAGGACCGGTGCGGGTCCGAGCGCGACGCCGACCGCCACCGGGTTTGCCGCGCGACGGGCCAGGGCGCCGTGTGCCTCGAGCGTGATACCACCCACGTGCACGGTGGCCGAATCGACGTGCAGTCTCTGGCGGTCTAACACCAAACTCGCAAGCAGATCGAATGCCGGTCGGTTGTCAGCCTCACGCTGCAACAACGACACGTCGGCGCGCGCCTCGTCTATCAATGTGACGGACACCGAATCGCGTCGACCGCCTGCGGAAACGCGCACCGTGCCCGTGAGGGCCGTCGTTGGCATATCGGCGCGGCCCGTCCAGCGAAGCGCATCAAACGCCTGCACGTTCCCGATCGCCGCTATTCGCCACGCCGTCGGCTGAATGGACGCGGTGCCTTCGAGTTGAACGACACTCGACGTATCGGCGGAAATGGTGGCTTTCCACGCTAACGAGTCGAGCGATCCGGTCGCGGCAATGCTGCCGGCCAACGTACTCGCGATCGCGATGGTGGTGTCGACGCGCGCGATCGCGCGCATGGACAGCGGGTCGAGGACGAGCGCCAGATTCACCGTCGGCACTTTCAGACCGTAGCCAATGC
>JANLVM010000776.1:0-1504 GCA_031364015.1 Gemmatimonadaceae bacterium | reverse complement strand
GGTGATCTTGTTTCGTGCGGCGCGTCCCGAGCAGCTCGCGCGCCCCGAGGGCTTTCAGAACTTCATGCAGTTCGTGGCCGCGCTTGACACGCCGTCGTCGCCGTGGTTACCCAGCGAGTGGTTGAGTGAAGCGCTTATGCGCTGGATTGAACTGGAAGCCGTGTGGCCGCCGCTGGTGCGACTCTGGGGGGCCGCGATTGGACTCGCGTTGGTGGGCGGACTGTTGCATTCGCGTGGGTGGGCGCGAGGCTTTAGCCAAGCGCAGGAAGGGGCGAACCGACGCGCGGTCGCTGGTGGTGGACGTCCATGGATCGATCGTGCGCTGCGCGTACTCGGACCGACACGCCGCGAACTGGTGCTTAAGGAGCTCAAGGTGTTCGCGCGCGATAGCACCCAGTGGTCGCAGCTGATCATGCTGGGTGTGCTGCTGGTGGTATACGTGGCGAATGTGCGCTATCTACCGCTTAACGGCAGTGGCATGACGACGCTGTTGCGCAATGTCATTCCGTTTCTCAATCTCGCACTGGCCGGATTCGTGCTGGCGTCGATCGCGGCGCGCTTTGTATTTCCCAGTGTGAGTCTCGAAGGACGCACCTGGTGGTTGCTGCGTTCCAGTCCGTTGCCCATGCGTGAAGTGTTGTGGGCGAAGTTCTGGGTGGGCGCACTTCCGCTGTTTCTGCTGGCGCTCATTCTGGTGGGCGTCACGAACTCCATGCTTGGCGTGCTGCCGTTCGTGCAGATCGTGTCGCTGACCGCAATCGCGGCACTGGTGTTTCCGCTCACGGCGCTGGCGTTGAGTTTTGGTACGTTCTATCCGCAGTTCGATTCGGAGAACGCGGCGCAAATTCCCACGTCATTCGGCGGCTTGTTGTTCATGATGTCGGGCATCGCGCTTATTGGGGTGGTCGCGTACCTCACGGGTCGGCCGGCGGCTCGGTATGTCGTGGCGCAGCACTTCGGCTGGGCGAATGACCCGCTGCAGATGGTGCTGCCGTTTGTGGTGGCGTTAACGTTGTGTGTGGCGGCGACCGTGGTGCCGCTGGTGATGGCGCGGCGGAGGTTGGAGGGGGTCGAGCGCGCATGAAGCGGGGATCGCGAGCCTGTGGAAGCCGAAGAAAGTATGCGCAGACATGTGCGGAAACAGCGGAAAGGACACCGAGTCATTGCTCTCACTTGCTGATCCGTGTAGCATCTGCTCGCTCAGCGCGTTTCTGTGGAAGGTGGTTTGAAGAGCCCTACGAAAACGAAATCACCGCGCACGCCCACCATCACCGATGCCCAGGCATCAACGTTTCGGCGCAAACTGCACGCCTGGTATCGCGTGAATCGCCGCGATCTCCCCTGGCGCGAAACCCGCGATCCGTATCGCGTGCTCGTGTCCGAACTCATGCTGCAGCAGACTCAAGTCTCCCGCGTGCTGGATTTTTACCAGCGATTTCTTGAGCGCTTCCCCACTCTCGATACGCTGGCCGCGGCGCGCCCAAAGCGCGTGATGGAAGCGTGG
>JANLVM010000756.1:0-7505 GCA_031364015.1 Gemmatimonadaceae bacterium | reverse complement strand
GTGGCGGCGCGCTCGTACCGCTCGTGCGGCAGTTTATCGCACGCGCTGCGAGCGCACCCGATGCGCTGGCACTTGTCGTCTACCCCGCGGGCTCACATGGCGCGACCGCGCGCATTACCTGGGGCGAGTGGGCGGCCACATCGCGAGCGATCGCGGCGCAACTGCTGCGATCGGGTGTCGAGCGCGGTGATCGCATCGCCGTGTTGTCGGACAATCGCCCGCTCTGGCCCATTGCCGATCTGGCGATGCAGATGGTTGGCGCGGTTGGTGTCGGCGTGTACCCAACAAGCGCTGTCCGTCAAGTTGAACGACTCATGGTCGACAGCGGGGCCACGGTGGCCCTGGTCGCGGGCGCGTCCCACCAGCACACCATGCGGGAGGTGCGTCGACGGCTATCGGGCGCGTTCCCTATCGTCGCGGACGTCGTACCCGACGAGCCGTTGGTGGAGGCGGGCCCCGGCGACGATTCCGCCGTAGTGACGACGGCCAGCGGGTTCGCGCCTGGCGATGCGACGTGGGCCGAATGGCTTCGCGCGGGCACCGCGGCACTGCACACCCATGCGGAGCTCGCGACGAAGTTGGACGCGCGGATTCGTGCCATTGCGCTGGACGATCTGGCCGCGATTATCTACACGTCCGGTTCGACCGGGTTGCCTAAAGGCGCGTGCATTTCGCATCGATACCTGGCCGAGTCGGCCGTCTCGATCACCGAGGTGCTCACACTAACCGGCGACGATCGGGCGGTGTCGTTCCTGCCATACTCGCATGCTGCGGAACGGGTGTTCGGGCAGTGTACGCGCATCGTCACCGGCATGTCGGCCGCGCTCATCGAAGATCCGACCGACTTGTTTGCCGTCGCACGGGACTTCGAGCCCACTGTACTCGGCGGTCTTCCGCGCATTTTCGAGCGTCTCTACGAAGCGGCCGAAGTGGCGCGACGCGAAGGCTCGAATCCGCGCGACGCCATTGTCCAGCGTATTGGTACACGATGTCGGGTGGCCACTTCGGGTGGTGCGGCGATGCCGGTGCATATCGCCAGAGAATTGGCGCAGCTTGGGCTGCGCATTGTTGGGGCCTATGGGCAGACGGAGCATTTGTGCGTGGCGATGAATCGTCCCGCACATGTCCGATTCGACACGGTGGGATTGCCGATGCCGGGAACGACGGTGCGGATCGCGGACGACGGCGAGCTGCAGGTCGCCAGGTCGGCGATGACGTTCACGGGGTACTGGGGCGATCCCGACGCCACGCGGGCGGCATTTACGGCCGATGGCGCGTGGTTACGCACCGGCGATCGAGCAGTGCGTGATGCCGACGGGATGTTGCGCATTACGGGACGCGTGAAGGAGCTCATCGCGCTGTCGACCGGCCGCAAGATTGCGCCCCTCCCCATAGAAAGCGCGCTCGTGTCGACCTCGTTCATTGCGCACGCCGTGTGCTACGGCGAAGGTCGGAAGTATCTTACCGTGTTGATAACGCTGCGTCGCGCGGTGGTCGAGGCGTGGGCGCGCGGTGAAGGCGTGCGACTGGAGTGGCCGGCCCTCGTGCAGCATCCGCGCGTTCACGCGCTGCTGCAGGACGCCGTCAGTCAGGTGAATGCGGACCTCGCGCGCACCGACCGCATTCAACGATTCGCCGTGATCGAGCACGAGTTCACACTGGAACGCGGTGAGCTCACGCCGACAGAGAAAGTTGTACGCCGCGTGATTGAGAAACGATACGCCAAGACCCTTGATGCCCTGTACGACCAACCGACCGCATGACGACACAACCCTTGAGGCGCGTGGACGCCGCACCAGATCGCTTTCGAGCATTCGTTGTTGGTCAATCCGCAAGTATGACGCGGACGGTATCGGACACCGATATTGTGCTCTTCGCCGCCGTCACGGGCGATTGCAATCCGGTGCATCTCGATGACGCGCACGCGGTTCTTTCAGGCTTTCGAGGGCGTATTGCGCACGGCATGCTGACGGCCGGATTGGTGTCCGCCACTATGGCCATGCAGTTGCCGGGCCCCGGCGCGGTCTACCTGTCGCAGACGCTGCGCTTTGTGCGACCCGTTCGCATTGGTGATGTGATTACGACGCGGGTGGAGATTGTCGAGCTGCTTCCCGACAAGCGACACCTGCGCCTCACGACCGTCTGCCGTAATCAGACCGACAAAGTGGTGCTGGATGGCGAAGCCATCGTCCTCGTTCCCTCGCTGCACTCCGTCCCCTCGCTGCACTCCGTCCCTTCGCTGCTGTAGTATCCCGCTGTTCCCCTCCAGGAGGATTTCGCATGTCATTCTCAGTTCGGCATATCGTCAAAGCGGCGCTCGGCGCAGTCATGCAACGTGCTCGGTTCGGGCGAGCGACCAATGCCTTACATGGCGCGTTGTTGGCGCTCGTGCTGCCGGTCGTCGCCTTCGCGCAGACGGGCGTGCTGACCGGTGTGGTCACCGATAGCGCCAAAATCGCGCTACCCGGTGCACAAGTCACGGTGGTCGGCACGCGATTCAACGCGACCTCCGGCATGGACGGTCGTTTCCGCGTTGTCGGTGTGCCTGCAGGGAGCTATTCGGTCCGCGTGCAGCGCATCGGCGCGAAGGCGCGGACGTTTGAAAATGTCGCGATCACCGCCAGTGCCGAGGCGACGCTCGACGTCACCCTGCAAGCCACGGCCCTCAGGCTCGGGGGTTATGTCGTGACCGCGTCACGCCGCGTCGAAAAGATCACCGAAGCCCCTGCGACTGTCACGCGGATCGATGCCGAAGCCTTCAAGTACACCGCAGGTAACTCGTTTATCGCGGCGCTCAAGGACGTCAAGGGCGTTGATTTCTTCCAAACCGGTATCGCCGCGGCGGGCATCAACGCGCGCGGCTTCAATAGCGCGTTCAATAACCGCATGCTCCAGATGGAAGACAATCGCGTGGCGGTGCTGCCCGAGAACGGCCTGCCCGTTGGAGTCTTTACGACCATTCCCAAACTCGACATCGCGGCTGTGGAAGTGTTGATCGGTCCGGGCGCCGCGCTGTATGGACCCGACGCCTCCAACGGCGTGGTGACGTTGCTGTCAAAGGACCCGAAGCAGTACCCGGGGTTCAGCGGCGAAGTCACCATGGGTACCAATGGTGGTAACCCCGGCAACTATTTTGACAAGCAAGCGGGGCGGGTCAGCTACAACGACGCGCAACTGCGCTACGCCGGCGTCCGTGGCAAGTTCGGCTACAAAATCACCGGCGAGGTCCTGACCGCGCAGGACTGGCAGAATGTGAACTTCTACGGCGCGGCCGGGACGCCGGTGCAGGAAAACAATCCGGACTGGTCAACAAGCTATCGGCGGGCGGGTGGAGCGTTGGTGTACTACTTCGACAAGGGCGGGCGTCTCGAATATCAGGGTGGTCTCAGTCGCAGCAACGGGATCGGTATCACCAGCGTCGGTCGCAACCAGCTCAAGAACTGGCAGTACAGGAACCAGCAAGTGCGCTTCACGTCTGACCGGTGGTTCGCGCAGGCGTACACCACGCACTCGCTGTCCGGCCAGACGTTTGCGCTCAACGGGTACACCACCAACCGGGCCAGCGCGCGATTCACTGGCATCAGCGATGACTCGGTGCGTCGCGCTTCCTCATTCCCCGCCGACGGGCGTCTCTACGCGGCCGAAGTGCAAAACAACGTGACCCTCACCGGATTGCTCAACACCCGCGTGGTGACGGGGGTGCAGTATCGGCAGGATGTGGTGAGTTCCAAGCGGGTCTGGCTGGTCGACGCCCTGACGAAGGAAGACATCCAGCTGACGCAATTGGGCGTGTATGCGCAGACGGAAACCCCGATCAACGCGGTCACCAAACTTGTGCTCGGTGCGCGGTACGACAATCCGGAGTTTTACGATCCACAGTTCAGCCCGAAGGCGGCACTGCTGGTGTCGCCAAACGAAAACTCGACGTTCCGACTCACGTTCAATCGCGCCTTCAAGTCGCCGTCGATCTTGCAAACCAGTTTCTTCTATCGCGACTTCGCTCCTGGCCTCGGCGTGTTCGGCAACAAGGACGGCATTACGATCAAGAACGCCGCAGGCGTCGTGCAACGCACCATCGATCCGGTGGTGCCCGAAGAGAACAATACGTTCGAGCTGGGCTACAAGGGCGTCCTGAACGATCGGTTGTATGTCGATGTGGCCGGCTACGTGGCTCGGTATAAGGCGTTCCTGAGTCCACTGACCGTGGTCGCGAATCCGTTTGCCGGAACGTTTGGCTTCAACACGAAAACTGATGTCAAGTTCACCAACGCGGCGGGCGGCGAGCAGATCGCATTGTCCTACCTCAACCTCGGCGAAGCGACGCTGTCGGGCATCGACGCGGGTGTCCGTTACGTGGTCAACTCGAAGTTCAACCTGTCGGGTACGATGAGCGCCATGAAGCTGGATTCCATCATCCCGAAGCCGGGTGATGCACCGGAAGCGACGTCGCTCAACAGCCCGACGTTCAAGACCACCATGGGTGGCGACGTGCATGATATGCCGTTCCAGTCCTTCGGCGGGTTCACGTTCCGTTTCGTCAAGGACTACCGCTTCCTCTCGGGCGTGCACAACGGCGTCATCCCTGGCATCGTCACGTTGGATATCAACGTTGGCAAGAAGATCGGTCCACACACGACACTGAATGTGTCGCTCCAGAACCTCTACACGTGCACCAGCGGCACCACCACTGCACCAGTGTTTCTGAACGCGGCACGCCCATCGACGTACCTCAAGGGATGGGACTGCGGAATCGGTCGCAAGCATATCGAACTGCTCAACATGCCGGCGCTGGGAGCGATAGGCTTTATCGGCTTGCGGTTCGACCGGTAAGCGCGCATGCCGCACTGCGGGAATCGCCGCAGTATGACTCGCAGATTCCGGGTGACCGTACTCGCGTGGGCGGGGATGCTGTGCGTCCCCGCCGCGCGAGGCGAGGTCGCACAGCCGAGGGAGAAACAGACGATGGGAACGTTGGACGCGGGCCAGGTGGTCACGGGGCAGGTGGTCACGGGGCGCTATAACGGACCTGCCGGCGCGCGAGCGTGGCGGTTGTACGTACCGTCATCGTACCAGCGGAGCACGCCCCCGATGTTGCTGATGTTGTTGCATGGATGCACGCAGAACGCTGACGATCTGGCGCGCGGGTCACAGATGGACCGCGTCGCTGAAGAGCGCGGATTTCTCGTGTTGTATCCGGAGCAGCCGGCGAACGCGAACCCACGGACCTGCTGGAACTGGTTCGATGCAGCGCATCAGCATCGCGATGCCGGCGAACCGGCACTCATGGTCGGTATGTTAACCGATGTACTCACGCAGTTCCCGGCCGATCCGGCGCGCGTCCACATCGCGGGCGTTTCGGCTGGCGCCGCCATGGCGGGATTGGTGGCGGTGGCATATCCAGAACGGTTCGCGACGCTTGGGAGCATGAGTGGCGTGCCGTGGCGGGCGGCGACCACGGTGGGCGCCGCGCTCACCGTCATGCAGCGAGGTGCCGGTGACGCACTTCCGTCTGGTGACGTGATGGTGCAGGCGATGGGTGAGCACCGACGCGCGCTGCCAGTCTTGGTCGTGCACGGAGTTGCTGATGCGGTCGTCGCAAGCCGCAATGCCGATGACACCGCCACGCAGTGGGTGGGTGTGCATGCATTCCTTCGCACCGCTCGAGGTGCGTCGCCGTTACGCGCGGAGCCCGAACAGGTCACGATCGAGAACGGCTACAGCACCCGACGTATCGAGTGGCGCGATTCGAGTGGTGGAGTGTGGGTCACGCGCGTGTTGGTTGACGGACTCGGACACGCGTGGTCCGGAGGCTCGCCAGCGGGAACGTTTACCGATGCGAAGGGTCCAGACGCGAGTCGACTCATCGCGGCGTTCTGTGAACGGCATCGGTTGCCGTAGGACGCCTCGCGACGCGATGTCCTCTTTCATGCCCTGTTCGTGTTTCCGGTAACGCCCGCCGTATTCGATCCGGTGGCGTGGTGGGCACGCGTGGATGGCGCGCGTATCGCGCTCATCGAAGCGGAGTCCGGACGTCGGCACAGCTACCACGCGCTGCATCTGGATGCCGAACGGTGGAGCGCGCGGTTGGCCCGTTGGGGTATCGCCCAGGGCGATCGGGTGGCGATTCTGGCGCAGAATCGCGCGGAGTTTATCCCGCTCCTTTTTGCCTGCATTCGTCGCGGCGCCATTCTCGTGCCGCTCAACTGGCGCCTCTCTCCACCCGAGTTGGCCCGCGTACTGCGCGATTCGGCGCCCGCGACGATCCTTGGTGAAGATCGACTTCGCACGCTCGGGGAGCAGGCGCTCACGGCCGCAAATCTTCAGCCGATGCCCGAGTGGCGGGATCTCGATCGCGACATCGCGATTGAGCACGACGTCGCGCCGCCATCACCAGCCCGAGCGGTTGATGATACCACGATGCTCCTGTATACCTCGGGCAGCACCGGCGCGCCGAAAGGGGTGATGATCCCCCATCGCCAACTGCTGTGGAACGCCGTGGCCACCACGACCGCTTGGCGGATTGGCGCGGACGATGTGGGGCCAATTGTGACGCCATTCTTCCATACGGGTGGCTGGAACGTCTTCACCACACCCATGCTTTTCCGCGGCGGCACGATTGTGCTCACCAACGGATTCGATCCGGACGGGTACTTCGACATGCTGGAGCAGTTCGGCGTGACGCTGGCGTTTGGTGTGCCGACGCAGTTGGCCATGGTACGTGAGACCGCGAGTTGGGGCCATCCGCTCCCGGCGTTGCGAACGTTTTTGTCGGGTGGCGCGCCGTGCGCGCAGCGCATCAAAGACGAGGTACGGCGAGCCGGCTACCGATTTCGCGAAGGCTATGGCCTCACCGAGTGCGGGCCGAATTGTTTCGCCACGACGGACCAAACCGCCATTGAGAAGGATGGCACCGTTGGGTGGCCCGTGCCGTTCCTCGAGATGCGCCTGCGGGACCCCGATGCTCGCGACGTCGGCAGTGGCTCGGTGGGCGAGCTCGAGCTGCGGGGACCGCAGCTTTTTGGCGGCTACTTCCGCGCGCCGACACTGACCGCTGAGGTGATGACGGTCGACGGGTGGCTGCGCACGGGCGACCTCGCGAGTTGTGACGCGGACGGGGTGTACACCATTCGGGGACGCCGCAAGGAGATGTTCATTTCCGGTGGAGAGAATGTTTTTCCGGGCGAAGTGGAGACGGCCCTGCTGGATTGCCCGGGTGTTCGCGAGGTGACCGTGATCGGTATCGCCAACGAACAGTGGGGCGAAGTCGGCTGCGCGTTAGTGGTGCGAGGCGATGCACGCCTCACTGCGAGCGTGCTCCTCGCGCATGCGCGCACGCGGCTCGCGGGGTACAAGGTGCCCAAGCACGTGCAGTTCGTGGACGCCATTCCTCGTCTTGGATCCGGGAAGATTGATCGACGGGCGGCTACCGCGCTCATTGAATTGTGAGCGACATCGGTGCCACGGCCGCGTCGCCCGCCGCTGTACCGTCGGCGAAGGGATCGACG
>JANLVM010000689.1:0-2624 GCA_031364015.1 Gemmatimonadaceae bacterium | reverse complement strand
CTGGTCAACGGCCAATCGGTGTGTGTGAGGGTCAACACTCGACCTCTCACCTACGACAGCAACCCTCCCAGCGAGGTGCTGATGGTCATGGACGTCATCGACGATCCCCTTACTGTTTGAGGTTCAGGAACCGCGCGTAGGACGCTTGGAAGCCAAGCAGAACCTTGCCGGTGGGTCCGTTTCTGTGCTTGGCGATGATGATTTCGGCTTCATCCACGCGGTCGGGTTCGTACGTGACGTTGGCGTCGGTTTCCTTGGCCTTGTAGTAAGAGTCGCGGTAGATCATCATCACCACATCGGCTTCAGCTTCGATAGAGCCCGATTCGCGGATGTCGCTGAGTTGAGGGCGCTTGTCCTCTCGGCTCTCCACGCTGCGGTTCAACTGGCTCAGCGCGATCACCGGAACCTGCAACTCCTTCGCTAAGGCCTTGAGCGCGCGCACGATGTCGCTGATCTCCTGCACGCGGTTCTCCGAGCGCCGATGGCCACGCATCAACTGCAGGTAGTCCACCACGATCAAGGACAAACCGCCCTCCTGCTTGAGCCGTCGACATTTGCCGCGCATTTCGAACGCGGAGATGTCCGATGTGTCGTCGATGAACATCGGCAGGCCATACAGTGTTTCACATGCGTCAGCGAGTTTGCGGTAGTCATCGTGGCTCACAGTAGCCTTGCGAAGCACCTGGCTCGACACGCCGCTGAGCATGGTCGCGAATCGCCGGACCAATTGGTGCGCGCCCATCTCCAGCGAGAAGATTGCGACGTTCCCGGCATCCTGACGCGCCACGTTGAGCGCAAAGTTGAGCACTAAGGCGGTCTTGCCCATCGAGGGTCGGGCCGCGACGATGGTGAGGTCCCCACCATAGAATCCCGTGGTCTTCTCATCAAGGTCGTAGAACCCGGACGGAAGCCCAACGATGGCTTTGCCAGTCTCGATGATGTTGTCCACGTCCACGAAGAAGTCCTTCGCGAGCGTGCGCACGGGCACGAAATCCTTTCCGAGTCGGTGGCTGCCCACTCCCAGGATCACCTGTTCGGACTCGTTGACCTTCTCATCTACATCCCCATCCGGGGAGCGAGCAATATCGCCGATCGTTCGGCCAGCGTCCTCGAGCTGGCGAAGGGTCGCCTTGTCCTTGACAATGTTGGCGTAGTGCGTGGCGTTGGCCGCACTAGGCACGGACTCCATGATTTGGACGAGATAGTCCAGACCGCCTGCGGCACCGAGCGTATCGCGAGCGATCAATTCGTCCTTGATCGTCACGATGTCGATGGGGCGTCCCGTCTGGAGGATCTGCCGCATCGCCTTGAACACTTCGCGGTGCGCCGGGCGGTAGAAGTCGCCTTCGTCAAGCAGGGTAACGACGTCTTCAGCCGCCCGTTCGGAAAGCAACATGGAGCCCAAGGCGCTCATTTCGGCCTCGAGGCTGTGCATCGGGACGAGATGATCTGCGACGATTCCCATGGACACCTGATTATGGGACGTCAGGCACAGTCAGGAGGCACCCGAATTCAGAGCGAATCCACAGGGTTACGCACGTGGGATTGGGGGCTTAGACTCGAAGGTCGAGCCCGTCGTCCTGCCAAAAGCCGAGCGACTTGCCGATCCTACGCCACCAAGGCATGGGAGCAGCCGGAGGTGACTCTGCCATCGCGTCCGCGAGTTCGGGGCACTTCTCGAGGAGCGCGACCAAAGACGCTTCAATGACGGCCGGATCGTGCTCGAAGGCGCCGTGCCATCCGCACACAAAGCAGTTCGCGTTCTGCGCCGCATTCAAGACGTCGCAGAGCGGACAGCATTTCAAGCCGTCCGTTGGAAAACGCCGCTGTCGCGACCCTGTGTCTTCGATCCAGTTCCTCATCGTGCTACCCTTTAGATCGGCTCCGCGGGTCCCTTTCTGCAACCCGCTTCAATGCCAGTCTTCGCATGTCCCACTGCCCAGATCCCGTTCTTCTCGCTCGCCGGTATGCCTTTGAGGCTGGCGAGTGCCTCTACCGCGACCACCGCGGTCACCGGGTCCTTGCGGACTGGGAGGGACCAGGGCGGGCCACTGTCGAGTTGGGGCCATCGGACGTCGCGTTCCAGCCGGGTCTCGAGGCGGGGTTCGCCTCGAACGGTTGTTGCGCTTCGTCGCCGACCTCAGGGGCCAGCAGCATCCATGTCCTTCTAGGACCCCTGGAGCCCCTTCCGAGTTCCCAGACCGGCCGTTCCACCCATCGGGGGGCCTGCTCCGGCGGAGGGTGGGTCGTCGGGGCCGAGGGCCCTCTGCGCGTCGACGGGCGCCCAGAGTTTGCGCCCCAGCCCTCTCTGGCGGCGCCGGTGCCCTTCCTGATGGTCGCTGAGGCGGAGTCGCTTCAGATCGCGCCTCGGGCCTTCCGTGCGAGACGGATCGACCGGTTCGCCATCGACGACGAGCAAGCGCTCACGACCCGAGGCTTTCGTGTACAGAACATCAGCAACCGCACCACCCTGTCCTCCACATTCAACGACGGCACAGCCCACACTGCGGCGGTTGCGAGCCATCTCAACACCGCGTTTTGGACGCTAACGATTCCGGCGGGCACCCATGCCGTGCTCCTTGCCAAGACGTTCGATCGGTTCCACGGCCGCCAGCGCGCGCGGG
>JANLVM010000644.1:0-5551 GCA_031364015.1 Gemmatimonadaceae bacterium | reverse complement strand
AAAAGCGCACGGCCCCCCCGGCAGAAAGCCGACGGGGATATAGCACAGGGAATGTAGCGGGCCGGGCCGTGGTGTCAAGCATGTTCTAGCGGCCACGGGGATAGCCAAGCGCTGGTCCTGTAACAGGTTCGGCGCCGAAAGTGACGAAAAGTGACGAGCGGACCCTGAATCGTTTGGAACACTGCCGATGACTTCGGTACTGATATGGTAGACTGCCACACTTTTTCGCCCGTCGAGGTACTGTGTCCCGTTTTCCCGAAACTCTCGGAGCACTCCGCCGCTCCGCCTACGCGTCGTCTCGTCCGGCCAGCGTCAAGGACGAGATTCGCCGCAATCTCATCGCCCGACTCAAGCAGGGTGGTCCCCTCTTTCGCGGCGTGTTGGGCTACGAAGACTCGGTGATGCCGCAAATCGTGAACGCGCTGCTCGCGCGCCACAACTTCATCCTGTTAGGGCTGCGCGGACAGGCCAAGTCGCGCATCTTGCGCGCGCTGGTCACCCTACTCGACGAGCAGATGCCGATCGTCGCCGGCAGCGAGGTCAACGACGATCCTTTCCACCCAATTTCCAAGTACGCCCGTCAGCTCATCGCCGAGTACAGCGACGACACGCCGATTGCGTGGGTGTCGCGCGATTCGCGATTCGTTGAGAAGCTTGCCACACCCGACGCCACTATTGCCGATATCATCGGTGACGTCGACCCCATCAAGGCAGCGCGCGGGGGACACATTCTGGGTGACGAGCTGACCATTCACTACGGCATGTTGCCGCGTGCCAATCGCGGGATCTTTGCGCTCAATGAACTGCCAGACCTCGCCGGAAAAGTTCAGGTTGGCCTGTTCAACATCATGCAGGAAGGCGACGTGCAGATCAAAGGCTACCCGGTTCGACTGGCGCTCGACGTGCTGCTCTGCTTCACCGCGAATCCCGAAGATTACACGGCGCGTGGCAAGATTATCACACCGCTCAAAGATCGTATTGGCAGCGAGATCATCACACACTATCCGGAGAGCGTCGAACTCGGTGTCGCCATCACCAGGCAGGAGGCGTGGACACAACGCGATGGCGGCGTGGCGATTCGTTTGCCCGATCTCATCGAAGAAATTGTCGAGCGCGTGGCGTTCGAGGCGCGCGAGGACAAACGCATCGATCGGCGGTCGGGCGTGTCGCAACGACTGCCTATCACCGCGATCGAGAATGTGGTCTCCAACGCCGAGCAGCGCGCACTGATTGCTGGCGACAGCGAGGCGGTTCCGCGTATCGCTGATGTGTACAGCGCACTGCCTGCGATCACCGGCAAGATCGAACTCGAGTACGAGGGCGAACTGGTGGGCGGCGCCATCATCGCGCGCGAACTGATTCGCCGCGCTTGCGACGTGACGTTGCGCGAACGCGCTGGCGATCTCGACAGCGACGAAATCGTGATGTGGTTCGACGCGGGCGGTGCGCTACAGGTGGCCGACGACGTGCCGCTCAAACTCGTGAAACAGGGCTTCGACACGGTGCCTGGACTGGTGGGCATCGTGACCGCATTGGGGCTCGCCAAGAAGGGTGACGACGCAATGATCGTGGTGGCGTGCGAGCTAGTGCTGGAGGCGTTAGTCGCTCGGCGCAAGATCTCGCGCAACGAGACCGGAATGTACGGGCGCGCCGAGCGTGAGACCCGGCGGAAGGGGGGACAGCAGGAGTATTTTGGCGGATAACAGACAATAGCGGAGAACTGCAACCACGCTATCGGGGTAAAAACGCGAAACGCGATCGGCCAAACGTGTCCATTCGCCGATGGCGTTTAACTCTTTCGCCCTGATAGCGTGGTTGCAGTTAAACGGCCTCGCACCATGCCCGTCCAGCAGCCACATTCGAGGGTCCCTCGCATTGCCCACCTGCCCCGACCTCGTCCCGCCGTCCATGCAACGCTGCATCGCCGTTCTGCTGCTACTCTGTGCTGCTTACCTACCTGTCGCCGCCCAGCCTCCCGTCACACCAACCAAGGCCGTCAAGCCGCCACCGGTCAGCGCACCGGCGTTCGATACCGCGTTCGTGAAAGTGCCCAGCTGGCGCTTCGTGGGCCCCGACGGCAATCGCGTCATCGCGGTGGCGGGTGTCCCCGGGGAATACAAGACCTACTACGCGGGCGCGGCCAGCGGCGGACTGTTCAAGAGTACCAACGGCGGCATTCGCTGGACACCGGTCACTGATTCACTGCGCGTGTCGAGTGTCAGTGCGATCGCGGTGGCGCCCAGCGATCCGAATGTGGTGTGGATTGGCACGGGCGAGACTTTCCTGCGCAGCAACGTCTCCATTGGCGACGGCATCTATCGCAGCACCGATGCCGGCCAGCACTGGGCGCGCATGGGGCTCGAGAACACCGGACGCATCGGACGCGTGGTCGTGCATCCCACGAATGCCGACATCGTGTATGCGGCGGCGCAGGGACACGGCTACGGGCCGCAGAACGATCGCGGACTGTGGCGCACCACCAACGGTGGCGCGCAGTGGAAGAAAGTGTTGTTCGTGAATGACAGCACCGGCATCATTGACGTGGCGATGGACCCCACCAACCCGCGGGTGCTGTTTGCCGCGAGCTGGCAGCAATACATCGTGCCCTGGGATAAGAACTCGGGCGGCGCGGGGAGCGGCATCTGGATGTCGCGCGATGCGGGTGATACGTGGGTTCGTCTCGATGGTGGCGCCGACGGTCAGCGCTGGGGGAAAGGACTGCCGCGCACCGGTACCATGGGCAAGATCGGACTCGGCGTGTCGCGCACCGATCCACAGCGCGTGTACGCACTGATTGAGATGAAGGAGCCGGCGTTCTTTCGTTCCGACGACGGCGGACGGTCATGGCGCTCCGTCAATCGTGATCACGATCTGTTGGAGCGTCCACAGTATTACACTCGCTTTGGTATCAACCCGGCCAACGCCGATAACGTGTTCTTCGTGGGCGTGCGCTTTGTCGGCACCAGCGACGGCGGGCTCACCAAGATGGCAAGCCCACCGCGAGCCGGCGGCGACTTGCACGACATCTGGTGGGATCCGAAAGATGCCGATCGTTTCGTGGTGGGCGATGATGGTGGCGTGGGCATCACGATCGATGGAGGCAAGTCGTTTACGCGGATCGCGCTGCCCAATGCGCAGATGTATCACGTTGCCACCGACACGAAAATTCCCTACAACCTCTACGGCAACCGGCAAGACGGCTATTCGTATGGCGGGCCAAGCAATTCGCGTGGCTCCCGTTCCATTGGCGTGTGGAGTGCGGTAGGCGGTTGCGAAAGCGGCTGGGCCATTCCTGACACGATCGACAATCGTACGGTGTGGAGCGGCTGTTACGACGCGGGGCTTGAACGCTTTGATCTGCAGACGAAAATGTCGCGCGCTGTAGAGCCGTGGCCGGAAGCGGGATACGGTGTCGCGCCCAAGGACCTCAAGTATCGCTTTCAGTGGACGTTTCCCATTCACCTGTCGCCGCACGATCACAATACCGTGTACGTGGGCTCACAGTTTGTCCACAAGACCACCAACGGCGGACAGAGTTGGACGCTGATTTCTCCCGACCTCTCCACCAACGACAGCACCAAACAGCAGTCGTCGGGCGGCTTCGTGATCGACAACCTGTTCGTGGAGAACGTGACCGTGTTGTTCGCCATCGCCGAATCGCCATTGCAGAAAGACCTGATCTGGGCAGGCACGATGGACGGGCTGATGCACGTCACGCGCGATGGCGGGACGACGTGGAGCAATCTGACGGCAAACATCCCTGGATTGCCCAAGTGGAGCACCATTTCAGCGATTGAGCCCAGCAAGTACGACGCCGGCACGGCATACATTGCGGTCGACGCGCACCTCATCAATGATCGCGATCCGTACATCTACAAGACAACAAACTTCGGCAAGTCCTGGACGCGTGTCAGTGACGATATTCCGAAGAGTGTGTTCAGCTACGTGCACGTGGTGCGCGAAGATCCGGTGCGCAAGGGCATGCTGTACGCCGGCACCGAAAATGCGCTGTACGTGTCGCTCGACGACGGCGGACACTGGACAGAAATCAACGGCGCGTTGCCCCATGCGCCGGTGAGTTGGCTGCAGATCCAGGGACACTTCCACGATCTCGTGGTCGCCACCTACGGCCGCGGTTTCTGGATCGCCGACGACATTTCGTATTTGCGCTCGCTGGCCGATTCGCTCGCCACCAAGCGCGCGGCCCTGCTCCCGCTGCGCGCCGCGTATCGTTTCCGGAAGGTCTCCACGCCCACCGGCGCAACTAATTCCCTGGTAGGCGGTGAAGATCCGCCGTTGGCGGCGACGCTCAACTACACGATCGCTGAACTCCCCAAGGATTCAACGGCGCGAGACTCGATTCGCTTTCAGGTTTTCGACAACAGCGGCACGATGATTCGCAAGTTTGCCTCGGCGCCACCGAAGCGCGGTCTCAACCGGGCCCTCTGGGACTTGCGTCATGACGGACCTCGGCGCGCCAAACTGCGCACCGCTCCGCCGGGTAACACTGCCCTTCGCGTGCTCGACTCTCGACCGCTGGTTCCGTGGGATCTTGACCTTGTGGGTGGCCAAGTGGGCCCGCTGGTGGCGCCGGGCAGCTACACCGTGGCCATGCTGTGGGGGCGCGACACGCTGCGACAGCAACTAAACGTGCGGCGAGACCCCAACAGCGAAGGCACCGACGCCGACATCGTCGCCCAGGTAACGCTCGCGCTGCGAATTCGTGACGCGCTCACGGAAACGGTGGCGCTCATCGACGAATCGGAGTGGTCGCGTCGCGGTTTTGAACAGCTGCGCTACGCGCTGCGCGAAAAGATCAAGGACGCGAAGGAGTACGGTCCATCGCCGGGACGCGACCCGAAGCTCGCCGACGCCGAGGCGTTTCTCAAGGAGATCGATGCGGTCGAGAAGAAAGTTCTCGCGATCGAAGGGAAGCTCTATGACGTGGCGCTGACCGGTGCGCGGGAGGATGCGTTCCGCACGCCGAACCAGTTGTATGAAAAGCTGGCCTCGGTGGGCAGCGATATCGCCGCGTCGAGCGCCGACTTCCGTCCTACGGACCAGCAGGGTGAAGTGTACGGAATGCTGCGCAAGCAGCTGGACGGCTTGAAGGTGCAGTTCGCCCAGATGGTCGCCAACGATCTCAGCACGTTTGCCGCGAAGGCGGCCAAGCTGGGGGTGCTGCTACCAGTACTGTTCCAGTAAAGCAACTGCAACGACGCTATCAGGGCGAAAGCGCAATACGCGATCGGTTAAGCGTGTTGAGTGACTGATGGCGTATGGCCTTTTTGCCCTGATAGCGTGGTTGCAGTTCGCTGCGAAAAGCTCGCCCTCAGTTTTCGGACAGGGATCCATCACCATGACCGTCAGCCATAGTACTAGCCTGAGACGCATGCGCCCGGTGAGATCAGTTATCGTGCTGGGTGCGGCCGCTATGGTCGCGGCCGCGGCCAGCGACGCGTATGCGCAAACGGCGACACGGGCGCAGGTGTTCGGCAGTGTGTTCGACAGTGTTGGAATGAAGCCACTCGCCGGAGCGGTGGTTCGCTTG
>JANLVM010000635.1:0-3379 GCA_031364015.1 Gemmatimonadaceae bacterium | reverse complement strand
GAAGGCCTTCAGGTGATCCGCCGTGGCGATGTGGGGTTGGTCGCCGGGCAACGCGCGCAGGTTGCGCGCAATCTCGTTGGCCATGCGTACCAGCTTCTCGACTTTCATCGCGCCGGACCGCCAGCAACCGTCGACGCAACCGGTTCATCCTGCACACGTTCGGCCCCATGAAACACGAGTGCACTATCGCGACGTGCCACCGCCATCAGCGTCATGCCATGCACGACCGCGCGTTCGACGGCCAATGACGTGGGCGCGGAAATGGCCACGATGGTGGACGCACCAAACATTGCCGCTTTCTCCACCATCTCGAACGAGCACCGGCTGGTGATGACGACAAAGCCATCGCCTGGTGCATGACTGGCGCGGAGCATCGCGCCAATCAGCTTGTCCAGTGCGTTGTGTCGCCCGACATCTTCGCGCACCGCCACGATGTCGCCGTTCGATGTGCACCAGGCCGCGGCGTGCACGGCGTGTGTCGCGCGATTGAGAACCTGGTTCTGCTCCAGCGCGTCGAGCGCGCGACGGACCGCGAGCATGGAAACCGGCGTGCGTTTGTGTTCGCGCATCGCCGCCGCGGGCAAGGCATCGAGTTGATCGATGCCGCACAGTCCGCATCCCGTGCGCCCTGACGTGTTGCGCACACGCATGCGTGGCTCGACAGCTGGTGCCAACGAGACCAGTACTTCGACGCCTCGCCGCTGCGTGCGCACGTGTACCTGCAGGATGTCGCTCGCCTGGTCGATCACGCCTTCGGTGATGCTGAACCCGTAGGCAAAATCTTCCAGATCACGCGGGGTGGCCATCATCACGGCGAAAGGCTGCACGCCGTACATGATGTTGACTGGCGTCTCCACGGGCACTTCACGTGATGTATCAATCGCCGCACGACCGTCGAAAAAGCTCGTTCGTGCCGGAAGAGACGCCGAGCCAGCCCACTCAGTTCGCGACACCGCTCACGTCGCGTGAGATGCGCCGCAGGAATGTCTCGCGCTGGAGTTCGTCCTGCTGCCACTCGGTAATGCCCACCGTGCGTGAGACCTGCACCGCCGTCACTTTGTACTCCGGACAGTTGGTGGCCCAGTCGGAGTAGTCGGTGGTGACGACGTTGGCGCCGGTGCGCGCATGATGGAACGTGGTGTACACCACGCCAGGCTGCATGCGTTCGGCGACAACCGCGCGCAGCGACGTTTCGCCAGAGCGACTTTGCAGCAACACGCGATCGCCACTCTTGATGCCGCGGTTCTCGGCGTCGAACGGGTGAATCTCCAGCACGTCCTCGTCATACCACTCGTTGTTCGGCGTGCGCGCCGTCTGCGCACCGACATTGTACTGCGACAGGATGCGCCCGGTGGTCAGCAGGAGAGGAAAGCGCGCACCCGTGCGTTCGTCTGTCGGGATGAACTCGGTGAGCATGAATCGTCCTTTCCCGCGCACGAAGCGATCGACGTGCATGACCGGAGTGCCCTCGGGTGCGGAGGCGTTGCACGGCCACTGCAGTGAGCCGACCGCATCGAGTTTCTCGTACGAGACCCCCGTGAAGCTGGGCGTCAGTTGCGCGATCTCATCCATGATCTCGGAGGGGTGCGCATACGGCATCGGATAACCAAGCACCTCGGCAAATCGCATCGTCACTTCCCAATCGGCCAGTCCGGCCAAGGGAGGCATCACCCGGCGCACGCGACTGATGCGGCGCTCGGCGTTGGTGAACGTGCCATCCTTCTCGAGGAACGACGAGCCAGGGAAGAACACGTGCGCGTACATCGCCGTTTCGTTCAGGAACAGGTCGTGCACCACGACGCACTCCATCGCCTTGAGTCCGGCGACCACATGCTGCGTGTCCGGATCCGACTGGGCGATGTCCTCTCCCTGGATATAGAGCCCCTTGAACGATCCGGAGACCGCTTCATCGAGCATGTTGGGGATGCGCAGCCCAGGTTCCTTCGACAGGGGCACGCCCCACAGGTGTTCAAACATCTCGCGCGTGGCGTCGTCGCTGACATGACGATATCCCGAATACTCGTGCGGGAATGACCCCATGTCGCAGGCGCCCTGCACGTTGTTCTGACCCCGCAAGGGATTCACACCCACGCCTTCGCGACCGATGTTGCCCGTCGCCATCGCCAGGTTGGCCATGCCCATGACCATCGTCGAACCCTGACTGTGTTCGGTGACGCCAAGGCCGTAGTAGATCGCGCCGTTCCCGGCCGTCGCGAACAATCGCGCGGCAGCGCGCACCTCGGCGGCCGGTACGCCCGTCGACGACTCCATGGTCTCCGGCGAATTGCGGTCTTCCGCGATGAAGCGTGCCCACGACTCGAACGCATCGAGATCGCAGCGTTCGCGCACATAGTCTTCCTTCACCAGTCCTTCCGTCACCACCACGTGTGCGATGGCGTTGATCAAGGCGACGTTGGTGCCGGGCATCAGCGCCAGATGATGCGCCGCTTCGACGTGCGGGGAGCGCACCAGATCGATGCGGCGCGGATCGGCGACAATCAGTTGCGCGCCCTCGCGCATGCGACGCTTCATGCGAGAGGCGAAGACGGGATGCGCGTCGGTCGGGTTCGCGCCAATCAGCAGGATAACATCGGTCTGATCGATCGACTTGAAGTCCTGCGTGCCGGCCGACGTGCCGAACGTGTTCTTGAGACCGTAACCGGTCGGTGAGTGACAGACCCGGGCGCAGGTGTCGACGTTGTTGTTGCCAAACGCGGCGCGCACGAGCTTCTGCACCAGAAAAGTTTCTTCGTTCGTGCAACGCGACGATGTGATGCCACCCACCGCATCGCGACCGTACGTGGCCTGCAGTCGCTTGAACTCGGACGCCGCGTAGGCGAAGGCCTCTTCCCACGACACCTCGCGCCAGGGGTCGGTGATCCTGGCGCGAATCATCGGCTTCGTGATGCGGTCTTTGTGCGTGGCATAGCCCCACGCAAACCGCCCCTTCACGCACGAATGTCCTTCGTTGGCCTTGCCCTCCTTCCACGGCACCATGCGCACGACTTTATCGCCCTGTGTTTCGGCTCGGAAACCGCACCCCACACCGCAGTACGCACAGGTAGTGGTGGTCACCGCCGTGGGCGTCCCGTGTTCGATCACGGTCTTTTCGTTGAGCGTGGCAGTGGGGCACGCCTGCACGCAGGCACCGCAGGACACGCATTCGGATGACAGAAAATCGGCCGTGCCGGTGGCTACTTTCGACGACAGTCCGCGTCCCAGAATGGTCAACGCGAAAGTGCCCTGCACTTCCTCGCAGGCGCGTACGCAGCGCGAGCACACAATGCACTTGGACGAATCGAAGGTGAAATACGGATTGCTTTCATCCTTCGCTTCGGTGCGATGCTTTTCCCCATCGTATCCGTAGCGCACATCCCGC
>JANLVM010000627.1:0-2285 GCA_031364015.1 Gemmatimonadaceae bacterium | reverse complement strand
AAGTCGGAGGCACCCCTATGCCCCTCTTCCCTGGATCAGTTCCTGTCTCCTGCAACCCGGATGACGTTCAACTCCTACCTCCATCCCAGGAGACACCCGGTGGTGGCGGCGACTCCGCACCAAGCGACAGACCTCCCGCATTCACATCGTCCAGCGCTGTCGTCATACCCCTGCGTGGTACAGTCAAAAACCACATAACTGAACAGTATTGCTTCTAGCGCGGCGAAACGTGCCGAGGGCTGCTATCTTTCAACGATGAACGCTCGTGAAGAACTCCCCCACCGCGACCGTCTGTCAGTGCGCGTGTTCCGGCTCGGCGAGGAGCCGTCGGACGATCTCTCGGACAGCACCACCGCAGAGGAGCGATTCGAAATGGTGGCCATGCTGTCGGAACGCATGCTGGAATTCAGCCCGACGCCACAATCTACGAACGCTCGTCGTGGGAGCCCCGTGCGTGTCATTCGCCCGTGATCGGCCATGACTGATTCGCACTGCTGAATGAGTTTCTCGAGGCCAACGTGCGCTTCGTGGTGGTTGCGGCGCACGCGATGGCGGTGCACGGATTCCCGCGCGCGACCCAGGATCTCGATGTGTGGATTTATATCGAGCGCGACAACGCCGAGAAGACGCTGAGGGCGCTGGCGAAGTTCGGCGCTCCGTTGGACGCGCTCGGTGTGACGCTGCACGACCTGACCGCGCCGGGAATAGTCATCCAGATCGGTCTGCCGCCGAACCGTATCGACGTGCTCACCGCTATCAGCGGCGTCGACGATTTCGCCGGGGCGTGGGATGCGCGCCTGGAGCACACGATCCGCGGTCGCCCTATTCCATTTCTCGATCTCGAACGGCTTCGCCAAAACAAGCGCGCGAGCGGGTTGGTCCGTCATCAATAGGCTCGTACTCGCTGGGAGCCAAGCTGGTGCGTGTCAGTTCAGATCATCAAGCTGAATAACGCGCAATGCCGGGAGCGTTGGCAGTCGACGATCGTTGGTGACAAATGAAGTGCAACGCGTCGACAGCGCAGCGGCAAGTTGTAACGCGTCGGGCGTTCGAACACCGAGACGCGCCCTAAGCTGCGCGGCGGTACGAAGCTGATCGCGATCGATCTCAACGAGCGTGAGACCACGACTGCGTGTCAGCAACGCCTCGTATTGGTCGGCGAGCGCGACATCGCCGACACGATACGGCACGACTTGCACTTCGAGCAACGTCAGCGACGATGAGATCAATGCAATGTCTCCGCGATCGGCGGCGGCGAAGAGCGGTCGAATGCGCTCCACGTATCGCGGGTGTCGTTCCACAAAGTAGATGAAGACCGCAGTATCGATCGCGACCGGCCCCTCACCAACGAAGTCGATTAGTCCCACGACTCACGTTCACTCGCCACGTGCCTGGCGGCGTCCACACCAGCCCACGTGGCCGATCCGAGCCCCTCAAGATCGAGAATTGAGAGCGGTGTGGGGCCGTTGAGCGCCCGGGCCAGAATGTGGGTGACCTCCTGGGCGACCGACCGGTGGTGGCACTCGGCGCGCTCCTTGAGTCGCTCGTAGAGGGCGTCGTCCAGATTCTTGACGTTCAGGGTTGCCACATATCCTCCATTGTTCCTCCAAGATGGAGGCGCTATGGGGTTTGTCAAGCGTTGAGGCTGTCTTCAGGCCAAACCGAAGCGCCCCGGCTTGGGCCAGCGCCGCGAATGGCATGAGCTGCCCTTGGAGCTCGTCGTCATCCTCACAGCTCCCACCCCTTCCGGTACTGTCGCGTCAGATACTGATTGGCGTCGGGAATGTTGGTGATGTTCATGGCGGCGCCGTCGTACACCACTTTGCGACCCTGACCGGCGCGCAACGCGACGATACCCAACAGCATCGTTTCCGTAAGTGGCGCCGCCAGCGAAAAAGGCGAACTCGCCGTGGCCTCACCTTTCGCGGCGGCGACCCAGTTCATCTCATGTGACACCGGGATGCGCGGCAATTTGACAGGAAGTTTCGCTGCTTTCTGCGCCAGCGCCTCGGGATAAATGCGCGGCTTGTTCCCGTAGGTCTCGTAAAACATGATGCCTTTTTCACCAATGAACACGCCGCCGCCATCGCTGCCGGGGTTCGCCATTGGCGCATCATCGGGTAGCATGGCCGGACGTGGAGGCATGAGCCCCCCGTCATACCAGAACAACTTCACGGGTCCACGCTTCCCAACGGCGGGATACTCGTACTGCACCGTGGTCGCCATCGGATACGTCGCCGGCGTCTTCTCGCCGCCGCCCCACGGGCTCGAGGACCCGACAATGC
>JANLVM010000617.1:0-1773 GCA_031364015.1 Gemmatimonadaceae bacterium | reverse complement strand
TGTCGGTACGTTGCTCTTCAACGCCGCCTCCAAGCAGGTGCCGGCCGTGCCGATGACCGTGTTCGCACAGGCCGAAATGGTCTTTGTCCCGATCTGGGGCTACTTCATTTTGAACGAGTCCCCTGCACCGCTGGCCGTGTTGGGTGGGGCGATCATCTTCGCTGCCGTTATCGGCAAAGCCGTCTACGACACCCGCGGCGGGCGCCCTCCGGAGCTGGTGACAGCGCCCGACGTTCCGCTGCTGTGATGGTCGCGCGAACGCGCACGCGCCCCGAACGTGACAATCTGGAGCAATGGTGACCTCCCAGTGCTGGCTGGTCAGCGGTGGCCACGTGTTGGCCAGTGCTGAGCGTGCGAACGATTATCGTTCGCGCGCACGCGGGCTGCTGGGCCGCTCCGGCGTCGAGGGTGCACTGGTGCTGCCGAAATGCCGCAGCGTGCACACCCTCGGAATGAAGTTCGCCATCGATGTTGCGTACCTCGATGCCGACGGTGTTGTGCTGAAGGTCGCACACATGCGGCGCCACCGCATCGGCATGCCGGTGTGGAAAGCAGACACCGTGGTGGAGGCGCAGGCGGGCGCCTTCGGACGATGGGGCCTGAAGGTTGGCGACCAAGTGGAGTTGCGCGAGTGACAGGAAAGCTGATTCTTGTCAGCACCCCAATCGGCAACCTTGGCGACTTGCCGCCGCGTGCCGTAGAGACCATGCGCGCCTGTGCGTTGATCTGCTGCGAAGACACGCGCCACAGCGGCAAGCTGCTCTCGCATGCGGGCGTCAGTGGCGTGCGCCTGGCGGTCGCCAACGAGCACACTGAGCTTGCTCGCACCGATGAGGTGCTCGGACTACTGGCCGTCGGCAGCGATGTCGCAGTAGTCACCGATGCGGGCACGCCCGGTATCAGCGACCCTGGCGCCCGCCTGGTGCGCGCCGCAGTGGATGCCGGATTCGTGGTGTCCGCCGTGCCCGGTCCTGCAGCGCTGGTGATGGCGCTGGTGATCAGCGGCTTCGATAGCACCCGTTTCGTCTTCGAAGGCTTCCTGCCGCGCAGCGGTCGCGAGCGCACCCAACGCATCGCTGAGGCGGCAGCCGAGCGTCGCACGATCGTGCTCTACGAGGCACCACATCGCGTCGAACGAACGATCGCCGATCTTGCTCTCGCGTGCGGTCTCGAACGGCGTATCGCGCTCACTCGCGAGCTCACCAAGCTGCACGAGGAAGTGTGGCGCGGCACCCTTGCAGAAGCCACCGCCCACCTGGCCGTCCGTGCACCGCGCGGGGAATACGTGGTCGTAGTGGAAGGTGCTCCGGTTGCTGATGCCGCCGACGATTCGGTCGTCCTGGCGGCGTTACACATGGCACTTGCGGGTGGCGTCGATCGACGGACGGCAATCGCTACGGTAATAGCCAACACCGGGGCGGCAAAGCGTCGGGTCTACGACCTTGCACTCACCATTCCCCGCTGAATTCTCTTCTTCACGACTCTCTACCTCGATACTTTCCGTTACACACCAAATGACTGACCTGCCCATCTACTCCGCCGGTCCGAGCGCTGCCTTCTTCGACCTCGACCGCACACTGATCAGTGGCTCCAGCGCGTTCGTACTGGGCGTCGCAGCCTGGCGTGGCAAGTTGGTGCCCACTCAACAGTTCGTTCGTGATGCGGCCGGTGCGGTGGCGTTCAAGTTCGCTGGCGCCAGCGACCAGACGTCCGAGGGCGTGCGCGACCGCATTCTCGGTGCAGTCAAAGGTGTTCGCCTCGACGATCTGGTCG
>JANLVM010000610.1:0-1588 GCA_031364015.1 Gemmatimonadaceae bacterium | reverse complement strand
CGAAGGGTCGTCGATACCAAAAATGTACGGCATCAGCGCGTGGACGAAACCCATGTCGCCTTCGGGACCGAGGTAGCTCTTCGAATCCTGCGTTTCCAGCAGGCGCTTTTCCGCCGCCTTGATCGCGCCGAACACCGGGGTATCGCCCTGCCCGGTGCGATAGACGCCGACCCCGAGGTCGATCTTGTCGCTGCGCGGATCGGCGTTGAACAGCTTGATCAGCGCAAGCAGCGTGTCGGGCGGTTGCTGGGTCAGGGTATCGAGCATGGCGGCGCGCGCATAACCCCCATGTTGCGCCGCGACAACCTTCGCCTTGTGGTTTCGGCAAGGTTATCCGACTAGATCGCCCCGGGTACGCAATTTGGGGGCGCCACGAATGCCATCGAGCGCAACACTCCGCACCGCCGCGCTCGCGCTCGTCCCCGCGATCCTGCTGTTCCTGCTGCTGCTGCGCCCCATCTCGGACGTGGACATCTTCTGGCAACTCAAGTTAGGCGAACTGATCCTCGCCGCCGGACGCCCGATCGCGACCGAACCGTTCGCCGCGACCCATCTCGGCGAGCCGCTGGCGGCGGTGGCGTGGCTCGGCCAGGCGGTGATGGCCGAAGCGCGGTTGCTGTGGGGGTGGACCGGGCTGCGGGTGTTCGATGCGCTGCTCTGGCTCGGCGGATTCCTCGCCGCGGGCGAAGCAGCGCGGCGCCGCGGGGCGGACCCGCTGGCGATTGCGCTGGCGCTCGCGCTCGGCTTTGCGCTGGCGCTGCCCGCGGCGAGCATCCGCCCGCAAAGCTTCGCCGGGCTGAGCTTCGGGCTGTTGCTGGTGCTGCTCCACGTTCCCGGCTCGCTGCCGCGCAAGGCCCTGATCGGCGCGATCCTGCTGGTGGTGTGGCAGAACCTCCACCCGTCGGTATCGATCGCCGCGGTTATCCTGGGCGCGACTGCCGCGGCGGGATGGATCGGCGCGCGGCTCCGCTGGTGGACGTTCGAAGCACGCCTGCCCGCGCTGCTGGCGGTCATCGCCGGCATCGCGATGTTCGCGACCCCCGACGGCTTTTCGATCGTCGCTATCTCCGCCGAGAACGCCCGCTCCAGCGTCGCCAACGGGGCGAGCGAGTGGTTCCGCGTCTGGACCCCGGTCAACCGCGGCTTCCTACCCGAGTTTGCCGGAATTGCCCTGATTGCGGTGGCGATTGGCTGGCGCGGGCGCTCGCGGATCGGCCCGCTCGAGGTGATCCCCGCGCTGATCCTGCTGGTGCTGACCGCGGGCGCGGTGCGCTTCGCCTTCTTCCTGGGGATCGCGCTGATCCCGCCGCTGGCACTGGCGCTGATGCCGGGCGGGCACCGGCACCGGGCCTCGCTCACCTTGCTGCTGGCCACTGCCGCCGCGCTGGGCGCGTCAACGCTGCTCGCCGGAGCGATCCGCCCCACCCACTTTGCCCAGGACCTGCCGCGTCCGTGCCTCGCCGCGCTGCGCGCCACGGGCGTGAGCGGGACGATCTACGCCCAAGCGGCGTGGGGCGGGCCGGCGATCGACGCGGGCTTTCCGGATTGGCGCGTGGCCTACGATGGCCGCTATTACCGCTACCCGGCC
>JANLVM010000605.1:0-1864 GCA_031364015.1 Gemmatimonadaceae bacterium | reverse complement strand
GCCGTTCAGGCGGCCGAGCATCGAGAACGAGAACGTCTCGCTGCTCGTGAAGGCGGGCACCAGGTTCGTGAGCGTGAGGAACACGAACAAGCCGTTCAGCACGTATCGCAGGTTGCGCTGATCGGGCGTGCTGGCGCGGCGGGGATTGCGGTTCAAGACCACGGCCGAGTAGACGCCCGCCACGGCGAAGAGCGACGCAATCACCCCACCGATCCAGGCATTGGCATCCGGGATGGCCACGAGCCTGAGCACCAGGCCGATCGCGCCCAGGCCCGCGATCAGGCCCGCAACATACCCGGCCACCAGCACGCGGGTGGCCCAGGCGCGCGCGGTGCCGGTCCACTCGTCGACGTGCGCCGCCTGATACATCGTGTGCATGATGAGCGGCGGATAGCCCATCACGAGCAGCAACTGCATCCGGTCGAGCCAGCCGCGCCGGTCGCTGCCGCTCACGATGTCCGAGAATTGGTCGAGGCCGAGCACCACGAACCAGACCGCCGACCAGGCAAAGAGCGTGATGCTGGCGGCGTCGAGGCGGCTGCGCCCGGTCACGTCGCGGTTCCGGTGCGGCGACCACACCGGGCTGGCCTGGCGCAACGACAGCGTGAGCGCCGACCCGTAGGCGAAGGCGCCGAGCACGTAGACCAGCAGGAAGACGATTGCGGCGGTGGTGGCCATGAGCCGTCATGAGGAGCATACGCTTCCAGCCGGGTCCGCGGTCGGTGCTGGCGGGCGGACGGCGTGGAGCCACGCTCGAGCGGCGGTCAGACACACTCCGGCGGCGGGCTCATGGCATCGCGTCACTTCACCCGCCGTCCGACGTCTCCGACATCTACCACGCGCTTCGCTGTCTCACCCTGACCCCGTCACAGCGGCTCGCTCGAGGATTGCCTCGTGGACGACTTCGCACTGACGCCCGGTGAACGGGCTCTGCTCGAGGCGCTGAATGCCCGAGACGTGCGCTATCTGGTGATCGGGCTCGGCGCCGCGGTCTTGCAGGGCGCCCCCGTGAGCACCCAGAACATCGACCTATGGTTCGAGCACCCCGGTGATGATGCGGTTCGCGCTGCGGCCGCTGCGGTCGGCGGTTTTTGGATTGCGGGATTTGGACTGCACCCGCCAGGCGTGGGAGGCGAGGGCCTGGAGCGGATTGACACCGTGCTGACGGCCCACGGGTTGGCGGCCTTCGACGTCGAATATGCGGGCGCCGTCCCGATGGTGATCGATGGCATCCCGGTGAAGGTGTTGCCACTCGCACGCGTGATGGCCAGCAAGCGCGCCACCAATCGCCCCAAGGATGTTGCGGCCATGCCCGCGCTCGAAGCGACGCTGCGGGCGCGAGTGACGGACACGCCGGGCTGAACCCGCGGCGTTGCTCCGTCGCTACGGCACGGTGATGACGGTCTCGTTCGATGTCGCCAGCCAAGAAATTGTGATTCGTGATCCGCAGAACATCTTGACGACCAGCATCGGCACGGTCGTTGATGCACATGAAATTCGCGTGGCTCGCGCGGAGATCACGGGGAATGGATTGCGTGTGGAACTCAATGGCGGTGCCGATCAGCTTGATCTGTCGGCTCTTCCCGCTGGCGTGTTGACTGTTGAAGTCGATGGCGGCGATGGCAATGACACCATCGTTGGACACGCAGGAGCAGATCTGATTCAGGGTGGGTTCGGCGACGATTCGGTGTCGGGCGGTGATGGCAACGACACGTTGTGGGGATCGAATGGCCACGACGTGTTACGCGGGGAAGCGGGCCACGATGTGCTTCGCGGCCAAATGAACAACGATCGTCTGTTTGGCGGCGACGGAGATGACACTTGTGATGGCGGCGCTGGCAATGACACGCTCTTAGGCGACGCC
>JANLVM010000595.1:0-11897 GCA_031364015.1 Gemmatimonadaceae bacterium | reverse complement strand
TGTTTTTTTACAACGAGTTGTATGCGGTGCAGCCATGGGTGGAGGGATTCGAGGTGCCGGTGATTTTTAATGGGCAGCGGTGGCTGGCGGTGAAAATAGGGAGGAAGTGAGGCGGGCACATCGTTTGGAACGGCAACGACGCTATCAGGGCGGGTGAAATGGCGAAAGGCGGGCACATCGTTGGAACGGCAACGACGCTATCAGGGCGAAAGGGCGATCGGTGAAAAGCGGAACGCCACCATTGACCGATCGCGCATCGCCATTTCGCCCTGATAGCGTCGTTGCAGTTCCAACCATGACCGGTTTACTTGCCCCCCAATTTCACCGCCAGCCACCGCTGCCCATTAAAAATCACCGGCACCTCGAATCCCTCCACCCACGGCTGCACCGCATACAACTCGTTGTAAAAAAACAACGGCACCAATCCCATATTCGCGTAGCCCAGCGAATCGGCCTGACGATACAATTCCGCGCGCCGCGCCGCGTCCGATTCGCGATGCGATTCGTCGACTAATCGGTCGAATGTTGCATCGCTATAAAACGACACATTCCCGCCCGCTCCGCGGTTGGCGCTATGCAAGAGCGGATAGAGAAAATTCTCCGCGTCGGGATAATCCGCGTACCAGTCTTTCAACACCAGATCCGTTTGTCCGGCTCGAGCGGCCGCCCGCATGGACGCGGCGTCGCGCTGCACGATCTTCACCCGAATGTTGGACTCGGCCAGATAGGCCTGAATGCTCTGCGCCAGCCGCGGAAACGGCGCGGTTTGCGAACACCACAGTTCGACGTCTATCCCCTTTGGAAATCCGGCCTGCGTGAGTAGTGCACGCGCGGCCGACGAATCGTACGCCAACGCTTTCCGTGTGGTATCGGCGCCCTCAAGTGATGGCGGAATGACGCCCGCTGCCACGCGACCGCGTCCGGCCAACAGCTGTGACAACAGGGTCGGTACGTCGAGCGCCATCGCGATCGCTCGGCGCACCCGCACATCCTTGAGCGGTCCGCGCGTGCTGTTCACACCGATGTACCAGAGTCGAAGCGCGGGCGCACTGGCCAGTCGCGCGGACCGTTTGGTGGTGTCTTGCCACGACTTGGTCTGATCCTCGGGCACGTACAGAATGTCTACCGTCCCGGCCTCGAACTCTGCTACCGCTGTAGACGGCTCGGGGATGATGCGTGCAATCAGTGTATCGATTGACGGCGCACCACCGAAGTATTCGGCATTGCGCGCGAACTTGAGATAGTCGTCGTGTTTCCACTCGACCAGCCGCCACGGTCCGGTGCCAACCGGCTGCTCATTGAATGTCGCACCGATAACCTCGGGCACCATCGAGGCAACTGGCATGGCCAGCAGCTTGGGAAAAATGGTGAACGGTTCTTCGAGCGTAATGACGACGGTGCTGTCGTCGATGGTCTCGACGCCGAGACTGGTGGAAGTGCCACTGGCGAACGCACGTGCGCCCTTGATGGGATATAACGGCCATACCGAGCCGGCCTTGGTCGCGGGATTGAGTACTCGCTTGAACGACGAGGCGACGTGCCTGGCGCGAAATGGCGTCCCATCGCTGAAGCGCACGTCGGACCGCAAGTGGAACGTGTAGCGCAATCCGTCGGCGCTCACCTCCCAGCGACTGGCCAGTCCTGGCTCCACGCGCGCGTCGGGCGCAAAGCGCGTGAGACCATCAAACAGGTAGGATACCGCTCGACCCGATGGCACGTCGGTGGCGTGCGCGGGGTCAAGAGAAAGGGGATCGTACCAGTCGCGCGAATCGATCAGCGCGTGACGCGTCGATTCGGTCGTGTCGCGGCCACAGGCGGCAAGTCCGGTAAGGAGTACCAGTGTCAACGCCTGCAGGGTGTGCAGATGCCGCATAGGCAAGGAGTGGGTGGGGGCAGCGATGCGTCGCATGTCGGTGTTGACGGAGAGCGAGAGCAAGGAGAGCTTTCCCTCTGAAACTACTGATAAATTCTTCCCTTCGCGTGCGCGGAGTCAAAGCTTTCGTCCACAGCATCCTTGTCGTCGTCGCCGCGTCGGTCGCCAACCCGGCGTCCGCACAGGACCTGTCCTGTGAGCGTGGTGACCGCGAGGTGCGCGCACTGCATTTTTCCGGGAATCGAGAATTCCCGGTGGAGATCCTCGCGGCGGCTGTCGTGACGTTGCCGTCCGCGTTCGCCGGACTGCCGCTGGTGGGCGAACGACGGTGCCTTGATCCGATCGAGTTCGCGCGTGACGTGCAGCGACTGACCACGCTCTATCGTCGACGCGGCTTCCCCGATGTCCGAGTCGATACGCTGGTCACGACCCGTCGCCCGGGTGTGATCGACATCACGTTCCGGATCGTCGAGGGTGATCCGATGCGCGTGACGACCTTCGCCCTGCGAGGCGCCGACGTGGACCCCGAGGTGCGCCAGGCGTCGCTGGACTTTCCGTTGCATGTCGGCGGAGTGTTCGATCGCGGCGCGCTCGAAGCCGGTCGCGACACACTGGTTCGGCGACTGCGCAATCGCGGCTGGCCGCAGGCCGAAGCCTTATTGGCGTACACCACGAATACCGCCGCACATACCGCCGAGGTTGAAGTCACGGTGGTTCCTGGTATCCGGGCTCGACTTGGACAGATCGCGATCGTCGTGGACACCACCAACGGCGGCGCGCAGCGTGTCGCCGAGTCGACGATTCGGCGAACACTCGGTTTGCGGAGTGGCGATTGGTACTCCGCACGCAACATTATCGACGCGCAGCGCAATATGTACCAGACCGACGCGTTTCAGCGTGTCGATTTGCAACCGGACAGTGCGCAACCACCAGGCTATTCCATCGTGAATCTTGTGGTCTATCTGGTGGAGGGCGATCAGTGGGCCGCGCGCGCAGGCATGGGCTGGGCCACGCTGGATTGTTTTCGTATGCAGGGTTCGCTCACCGATCGTGATTTCCTCCCGTACGCCCAGCGACTCGAACTCACGGCACGTGTGAGCAAGATCGGGATTGGTGCGCCGTTGGATGGCGCACCGAACCTGTGCCAGGGACAGGCGCGGTCCGATCCATACAGTCGGACGTTGAACTACTACACCGCCATGACCGTGCGTCAGCCGGTGCGGGCGAGTCAGTCCTACGTGCCGACGCTGACCGTGTTCAGTTCCACGCTGTCGGAGTTCAAGGCCTTTCTGCGGCGCGCTCCAATTGGTGGCGCGCTTTCGCTCACCAATCCTCGGCGATCGAGTATCTCCAGTACCGTCTCGTATCAAGTCGAGCTGGGTCGCACCGAAGCGGAGCCGGCGTTCTTCTGTGCCGTCTTCAATGTGTGCGACACCGACGCGCGAAACTTCCTGCAACGCAACACGCGGCTGGCGGCCCTGGAGTACTCGCTGGTGCGCGAGCGTGCGAACGATCCGATCCGCCCGACTGGTGGGACGTCACTGCGCGTTACTGTGCGTCATGCGTCAACCCTGATCGGCTCAGATCGTACGCAGCAGTTCAATCGCGCCACTGGCGACGCCACCTGGTACCGCGCCATCGGCGCTGGCTCGACGCTTACCGCGCATGTGCGGGGCGGACTGGTGTTCGGCGGTGGGACCTCGCCGACGCTCAACGCGTTCATTCCGCCGCAAGAGCGGCTGTACGCGGGTGGACCCACGACCGTGCGCGGGTTTCGACAGAATGAGCTGGGACCCGCGGTGTATATCGTGAACGGATACCGCAAGGCGCTCGAGAACGGCACGACCTTTTATCGTGCCGACAGCGGTATTATCGCCGAACGCGTGGTTCCCACTGGTGGCAACACCCTTATCGTCGCGAATCTGGAATGGCAGGTGCCGAGTCCGATTGTTCCGCGCGTGCTCCAACTGGCGACGTTCGTGGACGCCGGCCGATTGTGGAACCGCGGTTCGGGCGTCACACGCTCACTGGTTGATGACGGACCGTCCGTGAAGATCACGCCCGGCGTGGGCGTGCGCATCGTATCACCGTTCGGTGCTATTCGGGTTGACTTGGGCTACAATCCCTATCGCCTGCCGTCTGGCGCCGCGTATTTCAACGCCCCTTTGCAAGGCGGCGTTGCGCCGTTGTATTGCGTCAGTCCGGGAAATACCCTTGCGGTTCGGGATGGCGTGGGGGTGAATGCGCCGCCGACGCAGGAAGCGGGGAGCTGTCCGTCGAGCTTTCGTCCGGTGCGCTTCGGATTCTTCCGTCGACTGAATCCCAGCATCTGGATCGGGCAGGCCTTCTGATGTCGCCCCGCCGCCGCACCATCGTCCTCGCGACCGCCACGGTACTGCTGGGGATTGCTGCCCTCGCCGTGTCGACCGTGGCGATGCTGACGCAGACGGTACGCGGACGCGCGATGATCATGCGTGTGGTGCTTCCCGCGATGCGTCGTTCCATTCCAGGACACTTGTACGTCGGACGTGTTGGGGGCACGCTCTTCGCCGACATCACGATCGATTCGTTGGAGATCCGTGAACCTGGCGGACGCTTGTTCGTGCGCACGGGTCCGATTCGTGTGACGTACGACCCACGTGATCTTCTCGATCGCCGTGTGGTGATCAAGTCGCTTGAAATCACGCGCCCGAATCTCACGGTCGTTGACTACGGGGCTGACGACTGGAATTGGAAGCGGGCCTTGACGCGCAAAGGCCCTCCGGCGCTGCGGCGTCGCGGCCGGCTGGGCGACTACGTGGTGCTCGATACGGTCACGCTGCACGACGCCACATTGATCGTGCAGCAACCGTGGACGCTTTCGGACACGCTCAAAGGGGCGAAGCGTGACAGTGCACTGAAGTACAACCTCACCCGCATGGACGGCGAGATCCGTCGCAACGGCAACGATCTGGCGCGCATCTGGCGGTTCGTGCGCGGCGACGTGGCGCTGGGCCGAACCCGCATCGCGGATCCTGATTCGGCCGGGGTACAAATCGCGCTGCGCAAGATGGACGTCGTGTGGGTGTATCCCCCGTTCTGGTTCCGCAACATGCGCGGCACCGTGCGCCAACTGGGTGACAGTGCGTGGATGGACCACACCGAGTTCCAGTTAGCCAACTCGCGCGGACGCGGCGACGCCAAAGTGTTCTGGGGCAGCGGGAAGCCCGTTCGCTATGACATTCGCCTGCAGGGCGACACCGTGGCCATGGCCGATATCGCGTGGATCGATGAATCCCTGCCTCGCACGGGCGGTGGCAGTATGTCGATGACCATCAAGAACGATCCGCGAGACCTTCGCGTTATCGAGTACGCGATTCGAAATATGGACGCACGATCGATGCGCTCGCGTTTGACGGGGCGTATGACCTTTGGCGTCGGTGGTGAAGTGTTGAAGGTGACGGATGTGGCGCTCGATCTCAAACCAGCGCACACGGACTTGTTGCGGCACTTCAATGGTGAGCCGTTTCCCTATGACTGGCAAGGCAACCTCCGTGGGCGCATCGCCGCACGAGGCGGGCCCGTCACCGCCTTTCGAATTGATGCGGCGGACTTGATGTTCGACGACGCGCACGTGCCGGGCGCAGAGACGCGTGGCTTTGTGTCGGGTATGGCGAACATTTTCACGCCGTCGGAGGCAATCCTCAAAGGCATCGATGTTCGCATCGACCAATTGGACTTGCGTACTCCGCGCTTCGTCAATCCGCTGTTCCTCGAGCTCAACGGCATCGTTCGTGGCTCAATGCGACTGGATTCACTTTGGTACGATGCGCGGTTCTCGAACGCCGATTTGGATCATGTCGACGGGCCAGGCCAACCGTCGCACTTCACGGGCAGCGGTCGGTATACGTTGGTGACCGAAGGCGTGAAGTTTGATCTGGACTTGCAGGCATCGCCCCTCTCGTACACCACGTTGTCGCGCTCCTATCCGGGCATGCCACTGCGCGGTAGCGCCGTCGGTCGCATCCGCGCGAAAGGCATGGCCGAGGATTTTGAACTCCAGGTGACGATGGCGGGAGAAGGCGGTGAATTGGCGTTCGCGGGACGCGTCGATGGTTTCGAACCCAGCTATGCCGCGACCGGTGACTTTCGAGTGCGCAGCGCCAATCTCCAATCGCTCTTTGGGGACTCACGGTTCCCCCAGTCGAACCTGTCGATGCTCGGAGACGTGGCGGTGAGTGGTGCATCACTGTCTTCGTTGTTCGGACCCGTGCGCGCGAGCATCGACCAATTTTCGCGGGTGGCCGATGTGCGTGTCTTCGGCGGCTCCGCCCATGCAACGTTCGATTCGGGACACGTTCGTATTGATACGCTCACGGCGGAGAGTTCCGCGTTGCGCTTCACCGCGCGCGGCGGACTGGGACTGATCGCCACCCGTTCGGATACGCTGCACTTCTCGGCGGCCATCGATTCGCTGGGTGGATTGCGTCCGTGGTTGCAGGCAGGCGATTCGCTCACGCGACTGGTGAATCCGAGCGACTCGCTACGCGGAACGATTGAGGTTCGCGGACGTCTCGCCGGTACCATCGATACCCTCGACACCAACGGACTGTCGCTGGATGCGCGTTCCGACGCCATCGGTCTCGTGTTCGGGACCGCACGCGCGGAGCGCGCGAATGTGGAGTTAGCGGTGACCGATCTCATGCGCGGAGGCGATGGGCTGCTCCGCGTCACCCTGGACTCGGCGCGCGCGGCCGGCATCCAGATCTCAGCCGCCTCGGGTCGTTCGACGTTGCGGCGCGGACTGGCCGACCGCTTTGCCGCAGAGCTGCGAACGCCAACCGACGCACGACTCGCGGTGACCGGTGGCATGACCCGCGTCGCCGATACGACCATGCTGCTCGTGGACACCCTGACGATTCGTGTCGATAGCGGAATGTCAAAACCCCGCGGATTTGGTCTCGCCGCACCGGTGTTCGTGCGCATCGCGGGGAATCATACCGGAACGCTCGATTCGCTCGTGCTCTTGCATACTGACACCGGTCGTCTGGCGATGCGTGGCGTCATTGGAGACTCCGGGGTGTTGCAAGGTCGCATCGACCTTGATCGGATTCCGCTGGCGGACGTCGGTCGACTCGTACCGAATACCAGCCTGGTCGGAGGAACGGTCACGGCTGCGGCGACGGTGTCCGGGAGCCGCGAGACGCCTCGCTTCGATGCGAACGTGTCGTTGCGAGACGCCGTGTCAGGGCGCGCGCGACTCGGAGCGCTCGATGCGAAACTTCACTACGACTCGCTGCGACTCGCCGTGGACGCGTCGTTGAGCGTTGACGGGCGACAGGCTTTATCCGCCACCGCCTCACTGCCACTCGATCTGGCGCTGGTTGCTGGGCGCACACGACAGCGCGACGAGCCGCTCACGGGACGCATTGTCAGCAATCGTGCCGATCTGGCGTTGCTGGAATCGCTCTTTCCTGACGTGACGCGCGCGCGCGGCCGTTTCTCCACCGATCTGCAGTTGGCCGGCACGTGGGAGCGGCCCCGGTTACGCGGCCAGTTACAGATGGACAGTGCCGCGCTGACCTTGGCCAACCTGGGTGTGCGACTGGAACAGGCAACAGCCGATATTGGCATCGCCGACGACACGGTGTTCATCCGTCGCTTTGGCGCGATCAGTGGCGCGCGATCGGATTCTCTGGGAATCAGTGGGACGATCAGCCTGGTCGAACCCCGCAACCCATCGTTCGATCTGCGACTGACCGCGAACAATTTTCTGGCCATCGACAAGCCGCGAACCGCCTCACTGGTGCTCACCACCACGACACCGGTCACGCTGGTTGGCAACAACGACGCGTCGCGCGTTCGCGGTGCCGTCCGTATTGATCGCGGCAAAGTGTATATCCGCGCACTCGCGCAGCGCCGCGGTCTCGACCTCGCTGACAACTTTGATATCGTCGATACGACGTTCCTTGGTTTCAACGCGCTGCTGCCCAACGCGCCGGGCGCGTTGGTGCAAAACCTCGTGCTGGATAATGTGCGGGTGAGCATTGGCGACGATGTGTGGCTACGGTCGCCCGAGGCCAATCTCAAACTGGGCGGGACGCTGCGGGTGACGCGTGGCGTTGGTCGTGACGGCAGCCGCGCACGACTGGCCCTCTCCGATTCGTTGGTGGTCGAGCGTGGCACCTATCAACTCAATCTCGGCATCGCCCGACCGGGGTTCGAAGTGGATCGCGGCGTCGTTCGCTTTTACGGTGACCCCGACCTCGAACCGGCGCTTGACATCACGGCGTTGCATACAGTGCGAGCGCTGCGGGCGAATTCAAATCGGCAAGACGTACGTATTCGGGTAAGTATTGGCGGCACGCTCGACCGTCCATCGCTGTCGTTGTCCAGCGCCGACAACCCGCCGCTGCCGGAGAGCGATATGCTGAGCTATTTGGTCACCGGCGAACCGGCGTACGCACTGTTGGGGTCGACGGCCTACGCGGAACAAGGCGCGACGCTCGCACTCAGACTTGCCGGGAGCTACTTGTCGAGTCGTCTGGCCGGTGGTCGCTTTGATGTCGTGCAGGTGGAACCGACGGCCATCGCGCCAGTCGACGCGGCGAATCTTCGCCCGAGTGGACTCAGCATCCTGGCGTCCACCCGCGTGGGCGTTGGCGGCCAGTTGGCGCGCAACACATACTTCGCGTTCACGACGGGACTCTGCGGGCTATCCGCGCAGAACTCCGGCAGCGGCGATGCACTGTCGCTGTTCGCCCAGGGCTTGGGAGTGAAAGTCGAGCGGCGCTTCGATGGCGGCTTCTCGGTGTCGTTGGGACTTGAGCCCGCGTCCAGCGCGCAAGCCTGCGGCCGACTCGGAATCTCCCGGACATTTCAGCAGACCCCGCCCCAGATCGGCATTGATTTCTTCCGGGCGTGGACATTCTGACGGCAGAACAACAGATCTGAGACTCACGACCCGAGACTTCAGACGGAGACTCAGTTCGGTCTCAAAGTCCCGGGTCTCCAGGCTGGAGCCCGGCCATACCTGCGGCGCCTGTTTCCCCTGGCGTCCGCCGTTCGTCTCCATTGACCGCATGTCCTCCTCGCTCGACACTCATCGCACCTCCTCCACGCCGGTGCTCGCCGATGTCCTGGACGCCCTCGACCGGGCGGACTCGTCAGCGGCACGCGTGCACGTCGCCGCCAACGCGTTGGTGACCATGGGATTCGAGCGCGTGGTGATCTCACTGCGCGATGTCTCGCTGAACGTCACCATGTCGGTGTCGGCTGGTAACGCCGATCCGACAGGCGTCACCGGCTACGCGCTACAGCCGCTTCCGGGCTCCGTCTGGCGGCGTCGATTGGCACAGCTCGAGCGTTTCCGCGTGGGTGATCTGTACTTGCTGGACGGCAGCGATCCTTGGGTGGCACGCGAGTTCTTTGCGGCAGCGGCGTCGCCGCGTGGTGACGGGCGCACCTGGCTCCCAACCGATCTGGTCCTCGGCGGACTGTATGGCGCGGACCGCGAGCTGCTTGGCCTCGTGAAGCTCGCTGCTCCGCGCGATGGCCGACGTCCGACGGAATCCACGCGTCGTGATTTGTCCAGCGTGGTTCGGCATCTGGCGGCCCGCTTGGCATATGACGCACTTCGCAGCTTGGCCCAGCGACGATCCGAGCGCCTGCAGCGCTTGCAGGAAGCGGGTGCCGCGATGGCGCGCTCGTTAGACGAGCATGAAATCCTGCGCGAACTGGCTCGTCAGGCGACGCGTGCGACGCGAGCGGAAGGGGTGACGATTGGCCTTCCCGATCTCGACCACGACCTGCTCGCCACGCCGCTCAGGATGGTGCGTGGTGTTGAACGTTCTCGCGGTGTCGTACGGTTGGGCGATGGTATTATCGCCGAGGTCGCGCGCACCGGCCGCCCCGTGCGAGTGGGCGATCGTGACGCCGACCGGGCGCGCGAGAAGGCGGGAATGGCACCGCATTTGTCGACCTACGATGTGATGGGCGATTCGGGTTCGGCGGCGTCGATGCTTGCTGTTCCGCTGCTGGCCGGTATTCACCTCATTGGCGTGCTGGCGGTGCACGCGGCATCGACTGAGGTCTTCAGCGCTGACGATGAGGAGATGCTGGCGACGATGGGTTCGCAGGCCGCGACCGCCGTGGCGAACGCGCGTCGCTACGCGGAAAGCGAACGCGAGCGCCGACAAACGGAGGCCCTGGCAGATGTCGCGCGCGCGGTTGGCGAGTCGCTGCGGCTGGGCGAAGTGCTCCGACTCATTCTTCGGCACTCCGTGTCGCTCCTCGGGGTCGAAGGTGCGTGTGTAGCGCTGCGCCATGACGACTATATGCACATCGTCGCGGCGGTGGGCGCGGCCGACGTGCTGGCTGGTGTCCATCTCCCGGTCGCCGGGAGCCTGTTGGGCAAAGCGGTCACCGAGAACCAACGCATTGTCTCCAACGATTTCGGTAGCGACCCAAACTTGTCGCGTACCGTGCAGCGATTGGCGCAGATCCAACGCACCGCCATCGCGCCGCTGATGACGGCGGGTGGTACGATCGGCGCCATCTCCGTGATTAATCGCGAGCGACCGTTCACCGATGACGACGCGCGTGTGCTGCAGCGATTGGCGGATCATGTGGCGGTGGCCATCGTGAACGCGCGCCTGTTCGAGGAAGTCGAGCGCGCCACCCGTGAATGGAAGGTGGCGTTCGATGCCATCGCCAGCGGCATGGTGGTGCTTGACGACGCGCTCGTCGTCAGACGCTGCAACGCCCGCGCCGCCGAGTTGTGTGGAGGCACCATCGCCGAGTTGTTAGGTCAACCGTTCGGTCCGTCGCTCCTGGGAGCGCACGCGGCGGAAGTCGCGTCTCTGGGTACCTTGGTGCAGCGGTCGTTGGCGGAAGGTGTGCCCCAGCGCGAGGTCGTGCGCGACGAATCCGGCGAACGACTCTTTGAGTTTCTCGTGGCCCCGCACCCGGCCGGTGGCTGTGTCGTCACGTTCGACGACGTCACGTCGGTGCATCGCCTCACGGAACGTCATCGTCGCGTGTTGGAAACGGTCACTGACGCAATCGTGATCACCGGACTTGATGGTCGCATTGCCTTTGCCAATGCGGCTTCCAACGCGCTGTTTCGCACGAGCGAATTGGTCGGCCAGCATGTAGTCGCACTGACGGCACCGGACTCGCTGGCCGAGGTTGCCGAGCGCGAACGCGCGGCTCGCGCGGGGCTGCAGCAGCGCTACGAATGCGAAGTGGTATGTGCCGATGGAGCGCGTCGACGGGTCGCCATTAGCAGTGCTCCGTTGGTCGAGGTTGGGCAAGTGACCGGCACCGTGGCCTGCCTTCGCGACATCACTGATCAGCGTGCCGGTGCCGAGGCGCTCGTGCGCTCGGAGGCGCGCTACGAACGACTGTTCGAATCCGCCAGCGACGGAATTTTTACGGTCGATCCGGCCGGGCGCTTCCTGTCCGTGAATCGAGGGCTGCTCGTGGCGACGGGATTGATGCGCGAGTCGCTGATCGGCATGCCCTATGCGATGGTGGTCGATCCGCGCGATCACGCCCTGGCCCAGCGGCTGCTGGATCAAACGTTTGCCGGAGAGCGCCAGCGGCTCGAGCTGCGCTACCTGGGCGCCCAAGGTGTGCCGCGCGTGGGAGCGATCACGACGTCGCCAATCTTCGAAGGGGGTGTTGTCGTCGTCGGGCTGGGCATCGTGCGCGACATCACCGACGAGGAGCTGGCGCGTGCGACGAGCGCACAGCGCGAGCGTTTGGCGAACGCGGGTGAGCTCTCGCAGGGAGTGGCCAATGAGTTGAACAATCCGCCATGAAGTACCAACGGCGATCAACAGCAACTACGCTATCAGGGCAAAAGAGTGAAGCGCGATCGGCGAAGCGATTAACCGATAGCGTTTAGCAGTTTCGCCCTGATCGCGTGGTTGCTGTTGATCTCCGCTTAATTTCCCTCTCCGCACCGACACCGCCCGCCTTTTGCTCCCCCCGATGTCCTCTGTTCACGTCACCGCCTGGCACCGGCTCGGACTTGCAATCG
>JANLVM010000572.1:0-18503 GCA_031364015.1 Gemmatimonadaceae bacterium | reverse complement strand
ATGGTCACGCCTCCGTACGTCACGGTGGTCGCCGAATACGCCGCCGCCCCCGCTGACAACGACGACAACGACGACGAGGAGGCGGTCGAGGCCCTTCGGACCGCGATTGAGACGCATCGCACGTTCAGAACAACGCCGTCGCTTCTGCTCGCGGCGGTGGCCGCTGAAGCCAACGTAGTGGCCACGTCGCGCCGAGAGGAATTGCGCCTTGCAGTGGCCGAGACGCCCCAGGATTGGATGCTGCGGAGGCGCTTGGCCGAGGCCCTGTTCGAGGTGGGTGAGCGCGAGGATGGCCTGTCTGAGTTGCAGGCCGCGCTGTCCGGATTCGCACAATCAGGTGACTTGACGGCTGCAGCCGACATTAGTGACCAACTGGTCCTGGTGAGTCCCGAGCGAATCCAGTACCACCAAAAGCGCGTGGAACTGGCGGTTCGAGTGAGCGACAGTCAACGACTGCGTAGCGCCTACCTCGATCTGGCCGATACGCTCGTTCGCTCGGGTGACGACCCGCGCGCGCATGCCGTGTATGCGCGCGTACTCGAACTTGATCCCTGGGATGAACGGGCCCGCACCGCGCTCGGCGCGGCCGCGCCGCCGCTACCGCCTGCCGTCTCCGAGGAATTCGTGAACCTCGCCGAGTGGCTTCGTGACGAGGCGCCAGGGACGACGCGCATGCGGATGCGCGAACCGGTGGTCAGCGGGGACGAACAGGCGGATTTTGAGGCGCTCCTCAGGCATTTCAAGGAAGGCGTTTCACGCTCGCTTGGCGAGGAGGACTACGAGAGTCACTACGATCTCGGCGTCGCGTACAAGGAGATGGGCTTGCTGGACGACGCGATCGCCGAGTTTCAGAAAGCGCTGCGCAGCCGACGTCACCGACTACCGGCGTACGAGGCGCTGGGGCAGTGCTTCGTGGAGCAGTCACGGCATTCGGTCGCGGCGACCGTCCTTACACGGGCGCTTCACGAACCCGGGCTGGGCGACGAACAGCGGGTCGGGGTTCTGTACCTTCTCGCCTATTCTTGCGAAGCCTTGCAGCGGCGGGACGAGGCCCGGAGCTATTATTCGCGGGTGTATGCGACCGACATTCATTTTCGTGACGTCGCCGCCCGTCTGGCGGCGCTTGATCTCGTAGCGCGATGACGTTATCCACGCGCACGCCGACGGCACTCACGGCGGCTCTGCGCGATATCCAATCCCCAGCGCGTCAGCAGCTGGGTGCGGTGTCGCAGGAGCTGTGGCGAATTGTGTCTGCGGATGTTCCGCTCGTGCAACAAGTGCAGCAGCACCTCATGGGTATGAAGGGCAAGCTCTTCCGACCCACCCTGTTGCTGCTCTCCAGCGCCGTTGAGGATCGGTCCGAGCCTCGCGCGGTGACGTACGCCGCAGTGATTGAGCTGATCCATCTGGCGACGCTCGTGCACGATGACGCCGTCGATCACTCAGCGCTCCGCCGTGGGATGCCCACCGTGAATTCGCAGTTTAGTCATCAGGTCTCGGTGATCATGGGCGATTACCTGTACCTTCGGGCGTTACGCGAACTGGTGAAGCTGGGCGATCTCGACGCGATGCGCTCGATTACGGAGGCGTCGAACGAGATGACGCTGGGTGAGATGCGACAGCTGTCCGCATTTGACGCGCTGGCCTTCACCGAACGTGACTACGAAACGCTGATTCGCGCCAAGACGGCGTCGCTCTTCATGGCGGCCTGTGAGGTGGGAGCGCTCTGCGGCGCACCGCGCCATCGTGACGCACTGGTCCGATTCGGCGAGCGACTCGGGATGGCGTTTCAAGTAGCGGATGATCTCCTGGACTACACCGAGGGACAGGAGATGACCGGCAAACCCAGCGGGCTCGACCTCAAAGAGCACAAGGTGACGCTGCCACTGATTGCCGCACTCCGGGAAATGTCCTTGGCCGATCGCACCCGGGTGGATGAGCTATTTGCGGCTCCTGAACCAGAGGATGAGGCCATCGGCGAAGTGGTGGGTATCGTGCGCGATCATGGAGGACTGGACTACGCCCGGCGTCGCGGCGAGCAGTTTGCCCGTGAGGCGGAAGATGCGTTGGCCGACCTCCCTGAAAGTCCGGCCCGCACCTCTCTCGTTGACGCGATCGCGTACGTTGTGGAACGGCGCTGGTAATGGCCCGCGGACCTTCGAAGCATCGACCGGTGTTCCACGTGTTGGTCTTAGCCTGCGGTCTTGTTGCCGGCGGCGTGCTTACCGAGATCGCGCGCCGCTTCCTTCCGGCTGGCGCGGTCAAGGAGTTTCTGACCACGGGCCTGGAGCCGTCATTCGGCCCGCTGCCCATCGATCTGCTTATATTGAAAGTTACCTTTGGACCCGTCGCCCTGGATGTCTCGCTCTTGAGCCTCCTGGGGGTATTGATCGCCTACCTTATCGCGCGGTCCCTGTTCTAGGAGCCCTCATGAACTTTGGAAATTTCGGATTCGGCGAGATCCTCATCATCCTCGTGATTGTGCTCCTGCTCTTCGGAGCGCGACGCATTCCTGAGATCGCCGGCTCGCTTGGGAAAGGCATCACCGAGTTTAAGCGCAACCTGAGCGATGCGCAGAAGCAGATTACCGATCCGGTCCCACGAAATGATCGCGTTGGGCAGGGATCGCCCGTCGAATCTGCGGTCGAGGAAGAACGGCCCGAGCCCAAACGCTTGATCAGCTGAGCGACCGCCACCGGGCGCAATGGGCTCGGTGGCGCGTGAGCATTCGGCGAATCTGCAGTGACACGAAGGCCCCGCGATCCGACGGATCGCGGGGCCTTCGTGTGCTACGATGCAGCGCTGACTTATATGCCGGACGACTGCTTTCGGAGCTGCGCGTTCACCTTGGCACGGTGATCCTCAATCTTCACGCTTTCTCGCAGACTGTTCAAGTACTCCTCGACCCGTTGTCGACGGAGCGACCCCATGAGCTGTCCACGCTGTTCGATTTTTTGAACGTCGAAGGCGGCCCGTAGTGACTCAGTACGGCGATTCACACGAATGATGGCCAGTCCCTCGGCGGCAGTCACCGGCGCACCGATTTGACCGACCGGGATGGTAAACGAGGCCCCGATGGCCTGGTTGAGCTGCCCAAGTCCCGGCACCGCCTCAGCGCGCGTGAAGGCCGGCGTCGCCTCGACGCTCAGCTGTTTCGCAGCAGCGGCGGCTTCAAGCGTTGAGCGCCTGGCAGCACTCACGAGTTCGGCACCCATCGGTCGCAACTTTTCAATGCGTTTGTCGCGCGTCAGTCGCCGACGAATATCGTCGCGGACTTCGTGCAGCGGCTGGGCTCCACCAATCTGCAGCGAATCCAATCGCGCCACGTAGTACGCCTCGGGAGAATCGAACAAGTCGCTCGATTCGCCGACACTCGTACCGGAGAATGCCCACGCGCTGACACTCGGCACCACACGCCCGGCGAAATTCAACGGTTCTCGCTCGATGGCGACCACGGACGCCGGGGTAATGCCAAGCGCCTTGGCGCCCCCATCGAACAGCTTCGGATCCTGTTGGTTGGCCACCTTACTGGCCAGCGAATCGGCGCGACGATCCGTGCGCGTCGCGCTGGCATCGGACTGCGCGACGACGATCATGATGTGGCGTGCATCCAGGGTGTCCGCAGCACGACTATCTACGCGGACGAGGTGCCACCCAAACGGCGTGAGCACCGGCTGCGACAGTTCGCCGGTTTTGAGCGCGTACAGCGCGGCCTCGAGCTTGGGCGTCAGTCGTCCTTTGGTGATCTTGCCCATCACTCCGCCATTGGCGCCGGAGACTGAGTCATGTGATTCGCGCTTCGCGACGTCCTCGAACTTCGCGCCACCCACTATCTCCGCGCGAAGTTTCTCGATCCGCGCTTTGGCTTCGGCAGAGTCGGCGGCAGACACCGTTCGCGCCACGCTCACCAGCGAGATCACCGCTCGGCCCGGTCGATCGAAACGCTTGCGGTGCCGTTCGTAGAATTGCTGGGTTTCAGCGTCCGTGACAGTGACTGCCGAGTCCGTGAGGGCTTCAGGACGCAGCAGAATGTAACTCACCTGGGTCGTGTCGTGACGGTCTTTAAACATTTGCCAGAGCCGCTCATCCGAGACATACACGTCGGATGCGATCTGATCGAAGAGCTTCTTTTTCGGGAGCTCTGTACGGTAATATGACTCGAGACCAACCAGCATGCCTGACTGCCGTGCAACCGCGGACGACAGGAGCCGCTGATACTTCTTGAGGTCGAATTGACCGTCGGTGAGCAGGTCCGGCGACTGCATCGCCTGCGGCGGGGGTTCAAGTCGTGCCGCTTGGAGGATTTCTTCGTCTGTTACTGTGATGCCTCGACGCTTGAACTCCTGCTGCAGCAGTACCTCATTGACGAGCTCGTCGAACGCGCGATCTTCCAGCGTGCGTCGTTCGTCGAGCGAAATACCGCGACCGAGTCGCTGTTGCTCTTGTTGTTCCAGGTTGGATACTGTGTTCTGCCAGGACGTCAGCAGCAGCTCTTCCCCGTTGACGGTCGCCACGGCGGTGTTTGTCGTCACGGGTGAGCGACCCGACAAGCCAGAGGTCTCGTACAGCAGAAAGCTGCCGATGAACGCCAGGACGAGAATCCACCAGATGTATTTCGCGACGCTCCGCATCGATTGCAGCACCACCGGGCGGGACTCCTTGGGTCGGAAGAACGAGAGAATACGAGCGCTGTGCTACGGGATAGCCTGAAAACCTAGCCGAAGCGAAGCACGAAAAGCAAGAGATGATGCACCTTCTGACAACACGTCGCGATTGACTTCCCCGAACGAAGACGAGTAACTTGGCCCGCCATGGTGGCCGCTACGCGTCACGCTCGGATCACCCCTGCAGGGGACTGGACGGATGAGCACAGCTGCCCGGATCGACGAGCTCCGGAGGAAGTTCGAGGAGAACCCACGACGCTATTTTGCGCCGCTAGCCAACGAGTTCCGGAAAGCGGGAGACTTGGTGCAGGCGATCGCGTTGTGCCGCGAGCATTTGCCCAAACAGCCCGGCCACATGAGCGGGTACATTGTGTTTGGACAAGCCCTCTACGAGTCGGGTGCGCTTGAGGAGGCCCGCGACGTGTTCGAGCAGGCGCTCGACCTCGATCCCGAGAATCTCATTGCCCTTCGGCACTTGGGCGACATCGCGCGAGCCAGTGGCGACGAGTCGGGCGCGCGGCGCTGGTGGGGGCGTGTACTTGACGCCGACCCGCGCAACGATGACATCGCCGCCCAGTTGGCGGCTTTGGCGACCGCCACCCCCCCGCTGTCCGTCCCAGTAGTCGAGCCACCGGACTACGCGTCGGCGCGCGCGCACGAGACGCCTGCGGTACCCATGACGCACATTGGGTTCGGTGTGTCGCCAACACCCGACTCCGTGATGCGTTCGATCGATGTGAGTAACACGCCATGGCAGACGTCAGATCGCACGCCGATCGATCTGGAAGCGATTGAAGCCGACGCTTTCGACTTCCCCGAGCCACCGCAGTCTTACGCCGACGCGGATCTGGGCGAGAAGGAGCCGTTATGCGAATCGGTTACCATCGACGATGTCGCGGACAGTGACGAGGCGTCATTTGAAGAGGGACTTATCGCGGCGAATTGGCCCGATACCACGGAGTTGGTTGCACGGGTCATGACACCGCGCGTGGTCACGCCACGCTTCGTGACCCCGCTCGACTCAAGCACGGTTGAGGAAACGGTCTCGGCCTTCGGACGAGAACCCGGCGATCCCATGCCCTTCGCGCTGGAGCATCCGGACACGATCGAGTCGATGGTCGACGAAGCCGTCGACGCGATGGATGCCGTCGACGCCGTCGTCGTGGAGCGTACGACCGAGTCCGGGCAGGCCGACGAATCCGCGGTCGGCGAGGAACTCCCATGGCTGTCGACCTCCGACCATACGACCAGCCCCGACGATGCCGAGGCAGATGCAAACGTAGAACCGGGCCTTGAGGCGATAGCCTTTGCGCTCGCTGAAGACGCGCGCGCCGCAGGCGACGATGCGCCAATGCTCGTTGCCACCATGGACGATGCGCCGACTATGGGCAAGGCGGAGTCGTTCGCCGACGTGGCGCGCGAACTGGTCGCCGAGTCGGCGGCGTCACACGACGCGCACGGCGAGGTGGAGGACGGTTCATCGTTGGGGGTGTTCGCGGAATCTCCCGAGCCTCGCGAGTCGCTCGAGTCAGACGCACCGACGTTCGTGACGGAGACCATGGGCGAATTGCTGATTTCGCAGGGATTCGTGGCGCGGGCCGTTGAGGTGTATGAAGAGCTCGTGCGTCGTCGGCCGTACGATCCGGTGCTCTCGTCGCGCTTGGGCGAGTTGCGCGACATGCTGTCCCCTGTGGCGGATGTCGACGCGCCGAACGCCGCAGAGACGTCGTCTGCTGTTGATGACGCGTTCTCGGCCGAGCTTGCCGAGTCGTTCTCCGGAGAGCCTGAGGAGTCGTTCTCGTCCGAATTCGAGGACACGTTCTCCACCGCGATCGAAGAGACGTTTGCGGCAGATCGCGCGAATGCCGATCACGACGCGATGCGACCAACGCCGGCGTATGGTACACCGGCGTTGGCGATGCCCTACCTGACACCGCGCCCGACTCCGTACGCGCAGCCAGCGGTGGCCGAGGCGTTTCTGCCACATCGTACGGCGCGCGAATGGTTTGCCGCGATCGCCGCCCGTCGCGTTCCGCGTCGCACGCCACCGCAATCCGCGCCGGTCACCGAGAGTTCGCCGGAGGGGTTGGCGTTGTTGTTTGGCAACGAAACGTCCGTGCACGATGACGCTGCGGCGCAGGCGCTGGCCGACGCGTTCGCGCCGGTGTCGGCCCATGAACTCGCATCGGGGAGCGTGCTCGATTTCGAATTCGCTCGGTCGACGCCGACGTTTTCACCTTCGGTCGCATCCACGGCCACTCCGCCGCATTCGGCGTTCCCCGCTCCGGCGTTCCCCGCTCCGGCGTTCCCCGCTCCGGCGTTCCCCGCTCCGGCGATCGGGGCATCGCGCAGCCCGTCGGGGGGAAGCAACGCCGACTTCTCGTTCGATCGATTCTTTCCGGATCCCGCGACGCGAAGCGCCCCACCCGCCGCCGCGTCGATCATGCCAGACGTGCCGGTGACTGACGACCTGGCGCAGTTCTCGCAATGGCTCAAGGGGCTCGGCAATTCGTGAATATCGGCGTGTTGAACGGTCCGAATCTGAATTTGCTGGGATCGCGCGAACCCGCGATATACGGCACGACAACGTTGGCCGAAATTGAGGCGCGCCTGGTGCGAATTGCCACGTCGCTGAGTGTCTCGCTGACGTCGGCGCAAGCGAATGGCGAGGGGCAACTGATCGATACGCTGCACAGCTGGAGGGGCACGGTCGACGGGGTGGTGGTGAACGCGGGCGCGTACACACACACCAGTTTGGCGCTTCGTGATGCGTTTGTCGCGACAGCGCTGCCATTTGTAGAAGTGCATTTGTCGAATATCTACGCGCGCGAACTGGAGCGACGACACTCGCTCCTCGCCGCGTCCGCGATCGGCGTGGTGTGCGGCCTGGGTGCCGATGGGTACGAATATGCGCTGCGTGGTCTTGTGCGGGCGCTCCGCGCCGGTGTCGCGCACGCGTGATGGATCATCGGCCCGTGCGCCTGGCCGCCGTGCGCGATGCCTTGGCACGCGCTGACCTCGATGCGTTGCTCGTGTCATCCCTGCCAAACGTCCGATATCTCACCGGCTTCTCCGGCAGCAATGCGCTGTTGGTGATCACGGCCCTCGAGTGCGTGCTTTTCACCGACTTTCGCTACGCGACGCAGGTGGAAGACGAAGTATCCAACGTCGTCACGGTGCGCATCGAGACAATCAGCGTGTGGACCGGGGTCTGGTCGGCGCTGGGCGCGATGACGATGGTGAACCGAGTCGGTTTCGAGTCGGCGCACCTGCGGCATCGCGACTTTCAGCGGCTGCTTGAGCAGGGCGGGCGATGGCAATGGCGGCCCACGAGCGATCTGGTCGAGGCGCTCCGCGAGCGCAAGGACTCGGGTGAGGTCGCCTGTATCGAGCGGGCCGTTGAGATCGCCCAGCAGGCACTGGCGTCCACTCTACCAGAGATCCGGGCTGGGCTCACGGAAACGCAGCTCGCGGGTATTCTCGAACATCACTTGCGCGACCACGGGAGTGAAGACTTTCCCTTCGCCTCCATCGTCGCGAGCGGACCGCGGTCGGGGATGCCCCACGCGCGGACGAGCGCGAGAGCGCTGAAGACCGGCGATTGGGTCTTGTTGGACTTCGGCGCCGTAAGTGGCGGATATTGCTCAGACATCACCAGGACCGTGGTGCTGGGGAGTGCGTCCGACGAACAGCGAGAGATTTATGCGATTGTGCGGGAAGCAAATGCGCGAGCTTCGGGCGCGCTTCGGGTTGGAATGCGTGGGATGGCTGCAGATGCGGTTGCGAGAGAGTACATTGACGACCTTGGACTTGGTGAGGCGTTCGGCCACTCGCTTGGGCACGGGATCGGGCTTGAGATACACGAGGCGCCACGTCTCGCCAGGGCTGTGGAGGCTCCGCTGGTCTCGGGAGCCGTCGTGACGATCGAACCCGGCCTGTATCGGTCGGGGTGGGGTGGCGTGCGCATCGAAGACGACGTATTGGTGACAGACGTCGGCCCTCGAGTTCTCACGTCGTTTCCGCGCGATCTCCACGAGCTCACCTGATCTCGTCCGGCGCTCCGTCGTCGTCGTCCGCTCTCGGGTCCATGCGCGCCGCTTGGCTGCTCGCGGACCCGTTCTGCTCCTCCTGCCCCAATGCCATGATCGACCTGCGCTACGTGAAGAAGCTCATCGAGATGCTCGACGGCTCCACCGTGGATTCACTGGAGATTTCTTCTGACAAGGGCATGAAACTGCGGATCTCGAAAGGGTCGCCGCAGCGTGCGACGGCCGTGACGATGGTCGCCCCGCCGACGCCCTTCGCCGCCGCGGCGGTGTTGCCCGCTCCTGTCGCCGTGCGTCCAGCCGAGGAGGGGGTGGCGTCGATGCCGAAGGCCGAGGCACCGACGTCCGCGCACCTCGAGATCAAGTCGCCGATGGTAGGGACGTATTACGGGGCGCCCGAGCCCGGTGCGAAGCCGTATGTGTCGGTCGGCGATCGCATCAGCAAGGGCCAAATCGTCTGTGTCATCGAAGCGATGAAGATCATGAATGAGCTCGAGTCCGAGTACGCCGGTGTGGTGCGCGAGGTGAATGTCACCGACGGCCATCCGGTTGAGTATGGGCAAGTGCTCTATCGCATCGATCCAAACGGCTGAGAGATGTAACTATGACGATGGTCTCCGGCGCCGTGGCGGGCGCGGCCCCCGCGACGGGACTTGATCTCAAAGCGGCGCTGCAGCGAATGGTGCGTGAAGGGGCCTCGGACCTTCACCTCAAGGTGGGGCGTCCTCCGACGCTTCGACTGCATGGAGATCTGGTGCCGCTGGCGATGCCGACCTTGCGTCCGGAAGAATTGCGAACACTGGCCGAGCACCTGCTACCGCCGACCCAACTGCGCGAGTTTGTGGAGATGCGCGAAGCGGACTTTGCGATCAACGTGCCCGGCATTGGTCGTTTTCGGGTGAACGTGTATCAGCAGAAGGGCACGGTGGCGTTCGCGATGCGGTCAATTCTTCACGCCGCGGCGTCCATTCGTGAGCTCAATCTCCCGCCAATCCTCGAGCAGATCGCGTTACGCCCGCGCGGGCTGGTGCTGGTGACTGGCGTGACGGGCTCGGGCAAGAGTACGGCATTGGCGGCGATGATCCAGCACATCAACGAGCGGCGCGCGTCGAACATCATCTCGATCGAAGATCCGATTGAGTTTGTCCATCGTGATGTGCAGAGTCACATCAATCAACGCGAGGTCGGCACGGATACGGCCACCTTCTCGCAGGCGTTGCGACGCGTCCTTCGTCAGGATCCTGACGTCATCATGATCGGCGAAATTCGCGATCTCGAAACGCTCGATGTGGCGCTCAAGGCGGCCGGTACTGGACATCTGGTCTTCTCCACACTGCATACGACCGACGCGACGCTGACGATCAATCGCATTTTGTCGTTCTATCCGCCGCATCAACAGAATGAAGTGCGATTCGCACTCGCGAATGCGTTATCGGCGGTGGTGTCGCTGCGGTTGATTCCGCGCGCGGATGAACCGGGACGCGTGCCGGCGTGTGAGGTGTTGGTGAATACGGAGGCGGTGCGGGATCAGATTCGCGATTTGTCCACGACGCTCAATATCCCGGATCTGATCAAAGAGGGCAGCGTGGCGTACGGGATGCAGAGCTTCGATCAGTCGCTCATGGATTGGTTCTCGCGGGGCGTTATCTCGTACGAAAGCGCGCAGTTCTATGCGACGAATCCCGCCGAGCTCGCGCTGCGGGTACAAGGCGTCAACGGCTCAAGTGACGCGAGTTGGGACGGGTTTCGGGGAGAGGGAGAGGCGGTCGGCCGCTAGCATTCCGCTCGCATCGAGTTGGAGGGCGGACTAGCGTCGGGCACGGTCGCAGGCCACCATTCCCGGTGGCGCGACATCCGTCGGTCGCGCGGCGGCCGTTAGGCCGGGCGTCGCCGGTTTTCGCCGACGTGGAGCCGGTCCCCTGCCCATCGACATGTTCAAAAAGGTTCTGATCGCTAATCGCGGAGAGATCGCCCTGCGGGTCATTCGGGCGTGCCGCGAGCTCGACATTCAGACGGTCGCGGTCTACTCCGAGGCCGATCGGGAGTCGCTGCACGTGCGCTTTGCCGACGATGATGTGTGCATTGGCCCAGCCCCCAGCCGAGAATCGTACCTGAAAATTCCGCGGCTCATCGCGGCTGCGGAAATCACCGGCGCCGACGCGATTCATCCGGGGTACGGCTTTCTTGCGGAGAACGCGGAGTTTGCCGAGACGTGTCGCGCCTCGGGCATCACGTTCATCGGGCCGACGCCCGAACAGATTCGCGTCATGGGTGACAAGGCCTCCGCTCGTCGCGCCATGGCCGACGTCGGTGTGCCCGTCGTACCCGGCACACCCGGACCGGTGGAAGATCCCGAGGAGGCGTTGGCGTTCGCGCGGGAGATTTGCTTTCCCGTGATCGTCAAAGCATCGGCGGGCGGAGGCGGCAAGGGCATGCGCGTGTCGCACGATCCGGATGATTTCACCCGGTCGTTTCAGTTGGCCCGATCGGAGGCGCTCTCGGCCTTCGGTAACGGCGATGTCTATGTCGAGAAGTTCCTGGAGCGACCGCGACACGTCGAGTTCCAGATTCTCGGCGACACGCATGGCAACGTCATTCATTTGGGCGAGCGTGATTGCTCCGTGCAACGTCGGCATCAAAAGCTCATCGAAGAAGCGCCGTGTCCCGTGATGACGCCCGAGTTGCGTGAACGCATGGGCGAAGCGGCGGTGCGCGGCGCCAAGGCGATTGAGTATGTTGGCGCCGGGACGGTCGAAATGCTGCTCGACGAAGATGGTTCGTTCTACTTCATGGAGATGAATACCCGTATTCAGGTGGAGCATCCGGTGACGGAAATGCTCACGGGGGTCGACTTGGTGAAGGAACAGATCCGGGTCGCCGCGGGCCTGCCATTGAGCGTCACCAGCACGCCCGCGTTTCGCGGCCATGTGATTGAGTGTCGCGTGAACGCGGAAGACCCGGCGCGCAACTTCCAACCGTCGCCCGGACGTATCGACACGTTTCATCAACCGGGTGGACCGGGCGTGCGCATCGACACGCATGTGTACGCCGGCTACACGGTCCCGCCGTACTACGATTCCATGATCGGCAAACTGATTGTGCAAGGCAACACGCGAGGGGAAGCCCTCAAGCGCATGCAGATCGCGCTGGAAAGTTTTGTCGTCGAAGGCGTGCGCACCACGATCCCGTTTCTCGCGCGCGTGATGCAGCACCCGGATTTCCAGGCGGGCACCGTCCATACGAAATGGCTGGAGTACGAAGGCGCAGAACTGCTCAAGGAGCCCACGTAGTGCGAGTCGACGTGCTGCTTGGTGAGGCGCTCCCCGCGTCTGCAGGCCGTCCCTTCGTTGGTTTCCTGAGCGGTCATGGACGCCCGTCTGCTCCGTCGTGAGTTGGCCGCGATTGGCCTGACGCTGCTGGCGGTCTTTCTTGGCGGCGCGTTGGTGTTTCAGCGTGTGCCCGCAGGCGGCGGCTGCCTGGATGCCATCGGTGCGTTCGGACCAGCTGGAACGTGGGCCCGGTGCGCCCTCGTAACCACGGTCGGGATTCCTGGTGCCGCATTGGTGGCCGCAGGCAGCCTGGTGGTGGGTATCGCGCTCTTTGGACGGCTGCGTGAGCAGGACGATCAGGCGGTCGAGTGGGGTCTGCTGTTCGCCGGCATCGTGGCGCTCGTGCCGGTCGCCATTGGCCTGGCGTTGGGGGGAGAACCTTCTACATCGCCTTCGACGGGGCTGTGGGGCAGCTTCTCGGCCCACTATCTGCGAAAGGGACTCGGGTCCGCCGGAGCGTGGATCGTGTTTCTACTGGCCACCAGCGGACTCACCGTGCTGACGATTCGATGGAATCCCATTCGCATGCTGGTTGGCCCCATGTCCGGCCGGTCGGAGCGGGAGCCCGGCAACGACGGTGCCAGCAAGGCATCTGCCATCCGACAAACGCTGGCCGAACGACTCGCGCCGGAGCCGGAGGAACTACCGGCAATAAATCCCGCCCATGTGCGCGACGTGCTGGGTGGTGCGCGAGGGTCGCCAGCGAATACGTTCGCGCCCCCCAAGGAAGCATCCGATCGCCGGAAGTCGAAGCATCGGGGAGAAGGTAATCGCGAACTGGCGCTCGATGGCGCGATGGATGCTGCAGTCGATCCCTCTGCCTTTAGCGATGAACTACCGCCCACCCATTTGCTGACGGCGGCACCGGCGCGCAATCCCGACGCAGGGCGTCGGGAACTCGATCTCGCGGGCGACAAGCTCATGTCCACCCTGCGCACGTTCAAAGTGGAAGGCGAGCTGGTGGGTCGAACGACCGGTCCCACCGTAACGCAGTTCGAAATCGAGCCCGCAGCCGGTGTAAAGGTCCGACAAATCGCCGCGCTGGCCGATGATCTGGCACTCGCGCTGCGAGCACCGAGTATTCGCATTGTCGCGCCCATCCCCGGACGCGGTGCAGTGGGCGTCGAGGTCCCCAACCCGTCGCCGGAAATGGTGGTACTTCGCGAGGTGCTTGAATCGCCGGAATTCAAGCAAGCCCGCGCCGCCCTGCCGATTGCGCTGGGCAAGGATCTCGAAGGGAGACCGGTCGTCGCCGATCTGGCGAAAATGCCGCACCTCTTGATTGCGGGTGCCACCGGGTCTGGCAAGTCGGTCTGCGTGAATACCATCATTACGAGTTTGGCGTATCGGCACACGCCGAAGACGCTGCGGTTCCTGATGGTCGATCCCAAGATGGTCGAACTCAGCGTATACAATGCGCTGCCGCACCTACGACACAAGGTGATCACCGACAACCGCGATGCCGCGACCGTGCTCAAATGGGCCGTGATGGAAATGCAGGACCGCTATCGACTGTTGGAGGCCAACGCCTGCCGTAACCTGCAAGAATTCAACAAACGCGTCCAACAGCACGCGGTCGGCGAAGGGCCAGCGCTGCAGCGGCCAAAGGCGCCCGATGTGGCATTCGAGGATCGGACGTATCTGGGTGGTATCCTGCCCTATATCGTGGTGGTGATCGATGAGATGGCCGATTTGATGATGACCGTGCAGGGAGAGGTCGAAACGCCGATCGCCATGTTGGCCCAAAAGGCACGGGCCATCGGCATTCACCTCATCCTCGCCACGCAGCGCCCGAGCGTGAACGTGATTACCGGGCTGATCAAAGCGAATTTCCCCTGCCGGATCGCCTTTCGGGTGGCGTCGCAAATCGACAGTCGCACGATCATCGACGGCTCGGGGGCTGAATCATTGCTGGGCAATGGTGACATGCTGTTCATGCCCCCCGGCAAGTCCGAGGCGGCGCGTTTGCAGGGGGCGTACCTGTCCAGCGAGGACACTGAACGACTGCTGCACTGGTATCAGGATGCCGCGGGGCGCCGCGACGCGGAGCAGGTCGGTGCGGGAGCGGCGACGACAGAGCCGGACGTTTTGGAGGCCGTACGTGCGATTGAAGCCAAGGCGGCGAGCGCGGACGACGATGGCGGTGACGACGCTGGCGGGGAGCGCGATGCGCGCTTCCGCGATGCGGCGGAGGTTGTTATCCAGCACCGTCAGGGCTCGACGTCGCTCTTGCAACGACGCCTCAAGGTGGGCTATGGTCGTGCGGCGCGAATCATCGACCAGCTCGAGGAGGCTGGCGTCTTGTCCCCGTCTGAAGGGGGCGCCCGACCACGCGAGGTCTTGGTCGGAATGCAGGATCTTGATCGGATTTGCGGGAGCAACTGATAGACGTTGACGTATTGACGGCGTCCGGTATCGAGCCCAACATAGAGTCATCCTACCCCTTCGGCCTGCTTGCACCCTGTGAGCCACCGGAGAGTGCGCCGTACCTCCCACCCTCCCGAGGTATCCGATGTCCCCGTTACGGGTCCGACGTTTGTGTTCCAACGCACTTGTGGCGCTCGGCGCGCTTTCGCTTTTGGGCGCGCCGCTGGCCGCGCAGACTGGCACGATTACCGGCAAGGTGACCGACGCGGGGTCGGGCGTTCCCATTGAGAATGCCGAGGTGCGGGCGATTGGCGCGCAAACCTATGGGGTTATCTCGGGCGCCGATGGGACGTATCGCCTGGTGAATCTGGCCGACGGTTCGTACAGCATCCAAGTACGTCGCCTCGGGTTCGCGCCCAGGACCATCACTGGCGTCAGGCCCGGCACGTCGCTCAACATCGCGCTGAGTGCGCGCGCCGCGCAACTGAACGAAACGGTGGTCACCGGGAATCGCAGCGGCCCTCCAGAAAAAGCACTTGATTCGCCGGCGCAGATTTTCGTAGTCACGTCGGAGCGGATCGAAGAGCGGCCGGCGGTCACGGTCGCCGATCATTTGCGGGGCACACCCGGTGTCGACATCAGTCGCGGCGGTATTGTGCAGGCCAATATTGTGGCGCGCGGATTCAACAACGCGTTCAGCGGTTCCATGCTGATGCTGCAGGATTATCGCTTTGCCGGCGTCCCCTCGCTTCGCGTGAACGTGCCATTCCTGTTTACGGGCACCAACGAAGACATCGATCGCATGGAGGTTCTGCTGGGACCGGCCTCGGCGATGTATGGGCCGAACAGCTCGGCAGGCGTGCTGCACGTGATCACCAAGTCGCCGTTCAATTCGCAGGGCACCACGATCAGTGTCGATGGCGGCGAGCGCGCGGTGATCCGCACCGGCTTGCGGCACGCCGGCAAAGTCAACGACAAACTGGCCTACAAGTTGTCGGGCGAGTACATGCAGGGGCGCGACTGGGAATACAATGATCCGTCAGAATCCAAAACATTCCCCACCAGCAATAGCGTCCCCGCATCACGACGCGGCCAAGCCAATCAGCGCGATTTCGACGTGCAGCGCTACACGACCGAGGCACGGGTCGATGTGCGCCCGCGCGAAGGCATGGAGGCCATTACCACGGTTGGCTATACCAAGATCGGCAGTGCCATTGAACTCACTGGCGCGAACGGTTCGTCGCAGATCAAGAACTGGTCGTACACCAGCCTCCAGCAGCGCTTTCGGTGGAATCGCTTTTTCGCGCAAGCGTTCGCGAATATCAGCAATGCGGGTAACGATACCGCGTCGTCCGACAAGGGAACGTATCTGCTCCGCTCCGGTCAACCCATCGTCGATCAGTCGCGCGTGTATGCCCTGCAGGCGCAGCACGGGTTTGACCTGGGAACCAGGCAAGCCTTCACCTATGGCGTCGATTACATCAAGACCGACCCGCGCAGCGGCGGGACGATTAACGGTGCCAATGAAAACGTCGATAACATGTCGGAACTCGGATACTACGTGCAGTCCACCACCAAGCCGATCAACCGGGTCGAAGTGCTGCTCGCCGCGCGCGTGGACAACAACAACGTCGTCGCAGGCAACTTTTTCTCGCCTCGCGCGGCGGTGACTTTCAAGCCTTCGCAGAACCAGAATATCCGCGCGACGTACAACCGCGCGTTTTCCACGCCGGCCAACTTCTCCTTTTTCCTTGACCTCATCAGTCAGCCGAACATCGGCGGATCGGGATTTGATTTGCGCGCCCGCGGCAATCCGCCGAAGAAGGGCTTCCAGTTCAACCAGACGTGCAACAGCAACAGCGCGTTTGGTGCGTACTGCATGAAGTCGCGCTATACGGGCGCTGGCGGGTTTGTCGGGGCCAGCGCGGCCGGAGCATTCCCGGGCTTAGTGCGGGGCGCCTCGGCAGGACTCACCGCAGCCATCACGCCCGGCATTACCGGAGCGCTTCAGCAGGCAGGATTGCCATTGGCCCAGGCGCAAGCGCTTGCGGCGGTGCTGGCAAGCGGTTCCATCAACCACCTGGCAACGCGCACGCCGACCAACGCGGATATCGCTACCCGTGTGTCGTATATCTCGTCGGCCACGACGCCGTTGACTACCAGTCAGGTCCCTGATATCCGACCGCTGACCGCCTCTTACAACCAAACGTATGAGCTTGGTTACAAGGGCATCGTCAACAATAAGTTCCGCTTCGATATCTCCCTATGGGGGCAGGAGCGCGGTGACGTGGCCACGACGGCGGCGCTGGCGACCCCAAACGTCTGGTTTGGCGACCCGGCCCAGCTTGGCGGCTATATCGGAACACAGCTGGGCGGATATCTGGTGCCCACACTGATCCAGAACGGCTTCACGCAACAACAGGCGGTGGGTTTGGCGACTGCGCTGGCGCCCGGACTGGCGAGGCCGCTGGCCACGGCGCTCGCCCCGGCCCCACTTGGCGTGGTGACCTTCAACGATCCGAATACGTCGGCGACGGCCATCTTCGCCACCTACCAAAGGATCAACAAGACGTTGTGGGTCAAGGGTATCGACCTCGCGATGGACGTGGTCGCGACCGAGCGACTGACGTTTGATGCGGCCATTTCGTATCAGAATCAGAACGTGTGGAGGGATATTATCGTCAACAATATTCCGTTCATGGCCAACTCGCCGCAGTCGCGCGGTTCGGTGGGCGCGCGCTATCGGAACGAAGGCAACGGCATGGGCTTCGAGCTGCGGTCTCGCTACAACGAGGCGTATCCGGTCAACTCCGGCGTGTACGCGACCAACAATGCGTTTGCACTTGCCGCAGGGCAGCCCGGTGCGGCGCCGCCAGCGGCTGGCGCGACGGGATTCAACAAGTGCTCCCCGGCGCCGGCGACCGGTACTTTCTGTTATGAGAACGTGCCGGAAGCCTTCACGTTTGACGCCCAGTTCACCAAGCGCTTTGACATCGGTGCGCAGAAGCTGATGTTTTCGGTGGCTGCGAACAATATCTTCGACAATCGGGTGCGCACGTTCCCGGGCGCTCCGGAGATTGGTCGTATGATCATGTCGCGGCTGCAGTACTCGTTCTGAGCACGTTCGCCGCCAGGCAGGTAGACGGGTGAGTGCGGCGCATGCCTGAGTAGTGACGACGAAGGGGTGATACGTCGCACGACGTATCACCCCTTCGTATTAGTTTCCGCCATGATTCTGCTCGACCTGCTCGCCCGGCCTGTCGTCGGCCATCGTGGGAATCGCGCGCATGCGCCCGAGAATACCGTGCCGGCATTTCGTGAGGCCGCCGCACTTGGGGTCGATGCGGTGGAGTTCGATTTGCACGTTTCGCGTGATGGGCAATTGGTTGTTATCCACGACCCGACACTCGATCGCACCACGAGCGAGTCGGGACGCGTTGCCGAGCGATCTCTGGCCGACCTTCGGCGGATGGATGCAGGGTATCGGTTCACGGCGGACGGCGGTCGTACGTTCCCCTGGCGCGCGCGGGGCGCGACCATTCCCGCATTTGATGACGTCATCGAGGCCCTCCCGCCCGATCTCGCACTGATTCTCGAACTCAAGACGCCAGCAGCCACCGAGCCACTCCGCGCGGCCATCCGTCGACATGGGCTCGCCAGCCGCATCATTGTCGCGGGCTTCTCGGCGCAGTTCGTGGCTCCGCTTCGCAACGAAGGTTGCGCCATTGGCGCGAGTACTGCCGATGTGGTCCGCGCGATGCCGGCCGCATTACTGCGTCGCTCGATCCAACCGTCGTTCGACGCGCTGTTCATTCCACCGTCGCACCACGGCATCCCGGTACCCATCGGCGCGCTCGTGCGTTCGTTGCGCGGGTCAAACGCCGTGACGCATGTCTGGACCATTAACGATCCGGTCTACGCGCAACGACTCTGGCAGAAGGGGGTGAACGGCATCATCAGTGATGATCCGGCGGCGATCCTCGCGGTGCGGCCGCGATGAGGTGATGACGTGATGCGCCTTAGATGGGTGTCGTAGGGCCAATACTGTTCAGTTATGTGGTTTTTGACTGTACCACGCAGGGGTATGACGACAGCGC
>JANLVM010000558.1:0-2421 GCA_031364015.1 Gemmatimonadaceae bacterium | reverse complement strand
TCGCCGCGCGTTCGCGCCACACGGTGCGACTTGAGTTTTTCGAAGCCACCGGCAATGCGCGACTCAAGTTGCTGTGGGACGCCGGCGTGCGTGACACTCAAAACGCCGCCATCGCGAACGCGACGACACTCGCCCGACAGAGCGACATCGCAGTGGTGGTCGTCGGAATCGAGGAAGGCGAATTCCGTGATCGCGCAAAGCTTGGGCTGCCCGGCCGACAGGAGGAACTGATCCGGCGTGTAGCGGCCACCGGAACACCCGTCGTGGTTGTGCTTATTGGTGGCAGCGCGATCACCATGCCGTGGCTCGATCGCGTCGACGCCGTCGTAGCCGCGTGGTATCCGGGGCAGGAGGGGGGACACGCAGTCGCCGATCTGCTGTTCGGTCGTACGAATCCGGCCGGTCGCCTGCCGCTCACGTTTCCGATGCATGAAGGGCAGGTGCCGCTGCACTATGCGCACAAGCCCACTGGACGCGGTGACGACTATCTCGATCTCACCGGCCAGCCACTGTTCCCGTTCGGCCATGGACTGAGCTACACCACGTTTGCGTATCGTGATCTCGCGGTGAACGTGCAACCCACTCAGGACAGCGTGGCGCTACTCGTGTCGGCCACAATTGCGAACACTGGCACGCGCGCGGGAGACGAGGTCGTACAGTTGTATTTGCGCGATGTGCTGGCCACGGTGGCCCGCCCGGTGATGGAGCTCGCCGGGTTTGCCCGCATCACTCTCGCGCCGCAGGAATCGCGCACCGTCGTGTTTCGGGTGTCGCGCGCGCAGCTGAGCCTGTTGGACGCCGACATGCGACGCGTGGTTGAACCCGGCACGTGGCGAATCATGGTTGGCGCATCGAGCAAAGACATCCGACTACGCCGTGAAATCGACGTGCGTTAAGTCCCGCGCGCAGCCTTCTTCGTCGGTTTCTTTCCTGGCCGCCGTTGGATGCGCATCACCTGCACATCCTGTTTGACCGCACCCTCTTCGTACCGCTCCGTATGCGTCGAGGCAATCTCCAGGTGGCACGCACCAAGGGCGATGCGAAAGGCGGGCAATGCCAGCCGCCCAGGGTCGGCCACGAACGCCGTTCCATGTGGCGCAAGCGCGCGGGCAAGGCACGCGGCCACCAACGTGGCATACTCGGTCTCGTACAACACGTCGGCCGCCATCACCACGTCAAACGTACCCAGATCGTCGGGCCACTCGCGCCAATTCACCAACCGTACCACGGGCTCTCGGCCAAGATTGCGCGCCGCATTGCCGCGCGTCACGTGAAGCGCGTCGTCGTAATAGTCCGTCGCCGTGACATCGAACCCTGCCTGCATGGCCGCGATCGTGGCGAGGCCCACACCGCACCCCATTTCCAACAGCCGACGCCCCGCGCCCGCTTCACCCAACAGCGTCGACGCCAGCACACGCGCCGACGGCCATAAATCGGCCCAATACGGCAGCCGCTCGTCCTCCACGTAGTCCGCTTCACTGATCAAATGATCAGCGTTCGCGGGCTTTAACAGCGACCAGCGCGCATTGCCAACCGCAACCGCCTCTATCGCAGTCGACCAGCGGCGACCAAGCGCCGCGTCCAGCGCGTCGTCGTGGAGTCCCGCCAACACCTCCGCGCTCATGGCAGCAGCACCGCGCTCACGGCAGCAGCACCGCGTCGAACCGTTCACCGGGCAGCGCGACCGCCTGCGCTTCCGGCACCACCAACAGTGCCTCGGCCATCGCCATGGTGCGCAGCAAGTTTGACCCCTGCGGGCCCGCCAGACGCGCGTCGTAGCCACCGTCTTGCTGACGTTCCAACAGCACGCGCACGAAATACGTGAGCGGTGCGGGCGTCTCGAATCGATCGCGCATCGTGACGGTCATCGCCAGATGCGACGTGGCCGCGTGCCCGCCCATTCGACGAATCAGCGGCCAGGCAAACAGGGTCCCGGTGACCATCGTCGACACGGGATTGCCGGGGAGGCCTAACCACCGTACGCCGCGAATCGTGCCCGTGCCAATCGGACCGCCGGGTCGAATCTTCGCGCGCCAAAAATCGACCTCTCCGCCCAGTTGCACCAACGCCTCGCGCGTGTAGTCGTGTGCTCCAACGGACACACCGCCCGTAGTCACCAACAAGTCACACCCGCTGTCGATGGCCGACTCAATGGCCGCCATCGTGTCGTGCAATGTGTCGGGAACGAGCGGGGCAACCGTGACGTGGGCGCCGGCGGCGCGTAGCAGGGCAGGGAGGGCGTACGTCGAGGACGACACGATTCGGCGTCCCGCCAGTACTTGGTCGAACTGGTCAAGCAGCACCAACTCATCGCCACCAGACAGCTGCGTCACACGCGGCTTGCGAAACACCGGCACGCTCGAGCAACCCACACTGGCCAGCAACCCCAGGTGCGACGGACCGATCGTCATGCCAACCGCA
>JANLVM010000555.1:0-2339 GCA_031364015.1 Gemmatimonadaceae bacterium | reverse complement strand
ACGCCGCGCTCAAGCGACGGTGGGATGTCGCGAAGGGATCGTCGCCGTGAGCGTCGTGTTCAGTACGTCACCGCCGAGACGTCGGTTCGCGCGAAGTCATCGCCTTTGAATAGCAGGGGCAGACCCGACGCCATGGCGACGCCGTACGCGAGGCAGTCGCCGTAGTTGAGCACCGCCGGATTCCCGACGTCTTTCCCGAATCGTCGGAAGGCGTCGCGTGCGAAGGCCGCCGCAACGGCGTTCATGTCGAGGGTGACTAACGACAGTCGATGCAGCAGGGCGTCGAGGGCGACGTCACCCCCGGCGCCCTTTCGTGCGTACAGCACGGCGCTGGCTTCGACCAGCGTGGGCGCTGCAACGAACCGCGCGGGAGCGGCGCTGATGGCCATCATCATCGCACCCGATTCAGGCTCTCCGAGCAGGATGGCGAGGAGTGCCGAGCTGTCAACGATCACGCGTGATCATCCGGGCAAGCCGTTGGCATCATAACCGAGAATCTCGTCGGGCGTGCGCGCATCCCTATCGGGGATCGTGCTCAGAAATGCCTGAATGTCTGCGACCTGAGCATGGAGCTGTTCGCGCACGTGCGGAGCGATCGGACGCTGCGCAGGCGTGGAGTATTCGTGGTCGGAGCGTTCAGAACCAGGATCGTTGCGCGCACTGTACCGGACAGATCGCTCGGCCACTCGCGCATATGCGGTGGTTGGTGCGCGCGCCAACTCGGAACGCACCGCGCCTTCCAGCAGCTGCGTCAGGGTGCGCCCGGTGAGCCGAGCGCAGTCCTTTGCCTGTTCGAGGAGGTCGTCAGGGAGACGGACGGTGGTTCGTTGCATATGTCAATAGTATGTCACAGACATACTATTGTCAAGCACTCCGCTCCTCCGTCGTTCCGCGCCACGATTGGTGGCCAAGGCTTCACACAGCGCTCTCCAGCGAGTTGAGCAGCTCCGCCGCGCTCGAACCGAACTTGGTGAGGAGCATCGCCGCTGTACCGCCTTCGATGCCCGCCAGCACGTAAAGCAGGTGATGAGCGTGCGCTCGATCTCTGCGGCGCGCTGCCGCCAGTGCAACGGCGGCATCGACCACTGCCTGCGCGCCTGAATGCAACGGCACAACAACGTCCTCGCGACGCGTGGCTCAGGTTCTCCGGGCGCACGTCTCCTTCGCCGCGCCTGAACGCGTCGTCGATTGCCAGATCGATCGCCAGTTGCAGGTTCGGCGCGATGGTCGGTGTCGGCAGCGGCGTCGCATTTCGCTCGGCGAGTATGGCGTCGGCATCGAGGCCGGAGAGTTCCACGATGCGCCGATAGCCGGGACCGTGCGATCCGTTGCTGAACAACGAGCGCGCCATATCACGCGCGGTGCCGTTCGAGTTGCCCTCATGAATGTCCAGATCGGTGCCAGCGCGCACGAGACACTCAACGACTGGCGTCCAACCGTTGCCGACAGCGATGTTCACGACCGGCGTGCCCCAGGCGCGACAATTCACATCGAGCCCGCGTGCGATCGAGTACTCCATGACTTCGATACGTCCGTTCAACGCGGCCACCCAGAATGCCTCGAAGAGAATTTCTTCGTCGCTCGGATCTAGACGGTCGAGGCGGTGAATGCGGCGGGGATGATGCCCACTCCGACGACTACGACACCCACTACACCGGATCTGCATGCTGGGTGAGTCGTCTGATGAACGAGTCGAGGGCGGTGGGGACGCTCCCGCCCTCTGCTCAAACTTCCGTGCTCCACACGATCGCCGCTACTTCGGACAATTGTGGGGCGACGTGTGTCGGCGGGGATTCCTGAAATCGACGCGCACTTCGCGTAGACCGTTTGTCGATTGCAGAATAAGATCCGGCAATTCTGCGGCTACCGATGGCCGCTCCGAGTTCGTTCGTTCCAACCGCCTCGGAAAGTGCGTTCGCTCCGGCGGCTGCGTTAAGAACTCCTGCTCCGACGCCACGGACGCATGCCATCGGGCACTCCGGTATATTCTCAGGACAAGCGAGACACTCGGAATACGCCCAGGCCTTCTTCGACCGTCGGAGCTTCCCATGCCCCACATCACGGAGGATCAGCTCCTCGAACGCATCACCGTGAACCCCGCCATGTTCAACGGGAAGCCGATCATTCGTGGTCGTCGGCTGGCGGTCGAGCACGTGCTCGGGATGCTGGCGGCTGGGGACACACCGGAGACCATCCTGGGCGGCTACGGATGGCTCGAACCCGAGGACATTCGGGCCTGCCTCGCGTACGCACATCGCCTCGTGGCGCATGAACGGATCGAGCCTCGCGTGAGCGACTCGGCGGCGTGAAGGTCCTACTCGACAGCTGCATGTGGGGCA
>JANLVM010000504.1:0-4290 GCA_031364015.1 Gemmatimonadaceae bacterium | reverse complement strand
CGACGATTCCCAGCTGGGCGTTCGAGGGCGGACGGGACTCGCTGCGCGCACGACTCGCAGATCCGGCCACGCGCGCGCGACTCAAGAGTGAGGTGAAGACCGGTTCGCCGGGATGGTGGAATATCATCGAGGCAGCGGGCGGCTGGGAAGGCGTGGTGCTCGTGAACGCGCAGAACCCCGCGAATGCGCGGTACCTCAACAAGTCCATCGCGCAAATCGCGAAGGAGCTGGGTAAGGAGCCGGCCGACGCCGCGTGGGACCTCGTCGTGCAGGGGAGCGGGCGCGTCATGGCCGTCTATCACATGATGTCGGAGCCGGACATCGAGACAGCATTGCGTTTTCCCTGGACGAGCATCGGCAGTGATGCCGGTGCGGTGGCACAAGTCGGTGTGCCCGATCCGTCGGGCTTCCCCCATCCGCGCGGGTTCGGCAACGCGGTGCGGGTGATCTCGCGGTATGTGAAGGAGCGGAAGATCCTCACGCTTGAGGAAGCCGTGCGCAAGATGACGTCGTGGCCCGCCACGCGCATGCGCTTGAGTGATCGTGGAGTAATCCGCGTGGGCTCGTGGGCCGACGTGACGGTGTTTGATCTCGATGCGTTGGACGATCGCGCTACGTACGAGAAACCCTCCGAACTTGCCACCGGCGTCGAATACGTCCTCGTGAATGGCGTGGTTGTACTTGATCGCGGTACGCACACTGGGGCGAAGCCCGGTCACGTGCTGCGTGGCCCTGGCGCTACCACCATGGGAGTACCCCGCTGAGCATGACCCACGCCGCACTGGATCACGATGGCGTTCCCACGGAGGTCGCTGCGTTATTCACCAATGAGCAGCGCGACGCGCTGCTCGCTTTGCGTCGTGATCTGCATCAGCACCCCGAGCTGGCGTTCGCCGAAGCGCGTACCTGTGCGGCACTGGAGCACGCGCTTGCGATAGCCGAGCCCGTGTCGGTGCATATTGTCGCCGGTACCGGCCTCGTCGCCCGCATCCGCGGCCGCGATCCGAACCTTCCCATCGTCGCCGTGCGCGGCGATATCGACGCCCTGCCCATTCACGAAGCCACCGGCCTTCCGTTCGCCTCGCGGAATGCTGGCGTCATGCACGCCTGCGGACACGATGTGCACGCCTCCTGGGCCATCGGCGCCGCGTATCTGCTCGCGAATCGTCCCGCCGCAGGCGACGTGCTCGTCATCTTGCAGCCTGCCGAGGAAATCGGGGAGGGCGCCGCCGCGATGCTGCAGTCGGGTGCGCTCGACGGCGTGGCCGCGATCTTCGGCGCACATGTCGACCGACGTTTTCTCGTGGGGCAGGTGGTCGCGCAGGCCGGATCGCTCGCCGCTGCGGCGGACACGTTCCGAATAACGCTCTAGGGGCCGCGGCGCACACGGCGCGCGGCCGCACGAATCGGCCGATCCCGTACTCGGCGCAGGGCTGCTCATTGCGTCGCTGCAGGGGATCGTCTCGCGCCGAGTGAACCCGTCAATCCCCGCCGTGCTCACTGTCGCGACCATGCAGGCCGGTTCTGCGCTGAACGTGATCCCGGAATCCGCGAGCATCGGCGGGACGCTTCGTGCCGTCGATCCGCTGACGCGTGCGCTGCTCGCCGACGAGATGCGTCGTGTCGCCCATGGCATCGCCGCCGCACATGACCTCACCGCCGACGTGCACATCGAACTCGGCCCCCCGCCGATCGTCAACCCCGAACAGCAGGCGGCATGGGCGCGCCAGGCGGCCGTCGCCTTGCTCGGTGCCGACGCGGTCGTGCCACTCGGCATCACCAACATGGCTGGCGAAGACTTCGCGTACTATATGGAGCGCATCCCCGGGGCATTCCTCCGCCTCTCTGGCGGCGGAAACGCGACCCCGTTGAGCCATACTGGGTCGCTCGCGCCTGTAGTTGCGTTGCGCCCCGTGCACCCCGCTCTCTAGCTTCCCTGCGAGTCGGCGCGAACGCCTGAGGGCGCCTCGCTGGCCATCCAATCCAATCTGACTCTCAAGCCGGAGCGACCGCGGTGAAAATTGCCGTGTGCATCAAGCGCGTCCCGGTGATGGAAGTAAAGTTCGCCATCACCGCCGACGGGTCCCGTGTCGAAGAAACGGGACTCAAGTACGACCTCAACGATTTTGATCTGTGGGCTATTGAAGCCGGCCTGCAGTTAAAGGAAAAGAACGGCAACGTTGGCGAAGTCGTGGTGATTTCTTTGGGTCCCGACGCCGCGCAGGAGCAGATCCGTAAAGCGCTGGCAATGGGTGCCGATCGTGGCGTATTGCTCCAGGCGGATCGCGCGCCGACTGACGGTCTCGCGGTCGCGCGTGCGCTCGCTGCGGAGCTAAAGGACGGTGGCTACGACCTTATCCTGTGCGGTCGCATCGCTATCGACTCAATGAATCAGATGACCGGTCCGATGATCGCCGAATTGCTCGATGTCCCGTGTGTGACCAACGTGTTTCGTCTCGACATCACCGGAGCGACGGGTCGCGCTGAACGCGTCCTTGAGGGGGCGTCGGAAGTGGTGGAGTTTCCGCTGCCTGCGCTCCTCACCATCGACGACGGGCTCAATAAGGAACGCCTGCCTTCGCTCAAGGGCATCATGGCGGCCAAGAAAAAACCGATGGACGTGAAACCGGCGCAGTTGGGAGCCGCACTCGTGACCGTCGCAAAAATGTCGCTGCCGCCCGAGCGCGCGGCGGGTCGCATACTCGGCGATTCATCCGCGGCGGTGCCCGAACTGGTTCGCCTCCTCCAGACCGAAGCGAAGGTACTCTAACGATGGCCAACGTTCTCGTTATTGCAGAAGTGCGCGGCGGTGAGCTGCGCAAAGTCGCGCTTGAAGCCGTGACCGCCGCCCGTGCACTGGCCGATCAGTCGGGTGGCGGTAGCGTGCACGCCGTACTGGCCGGCGCGCCGGGCATTTCCGCCAGGGCCGACGCCCTCGCGCGACACGGCGCTGACACGGTGCTCGTGCTCGAGCATGCCGCGTTCGCGATGTATAACCCCGAAGCATTGGCGGCAACTGTCGCGCAACGGCTGTCGGGTGGCGCGTACGGCTACGCGTTGTTCAGCGCCACATCACACGGTCGCGATCTGTCGCCACGCATAGCGGCCCAATTGGGTGTGGGGCTCGTACCCGACCTCACCGGCTTCCGGATTGACGGTGGTGCCGTGGTGGGTGAGCATCCGCAGAACAACGGCAAAGTCGTCGCGACGCTTTCGCTGAGCGGCGCGCTGGCAATCATTCAGGTGCGCCCGGCGGCGTTTCAGCCAGTCGAGAACGTCAAGCCGCTGGTGACCGAAGCGATCACGTCTGCGACCGATCCCGCCGCATCGCGTGTGAAAACGGTAGAGCTCAAGCAGGGCGGTACGGGCAAGATCGATCTCAACGATGCACCGGTGATTATCGCTGGTGGTCGCGGACTGAAAGCGGCCGAGAACTTCAAATTGTGCGAAGATCTGGCCGACGCGTTCGGAAACGCGGCGGTTGGTGCCACGCGTGCTGTCACCGACGAAGGGTGGCGTCCGCACACCGATCAGATTGGCCAGACCGGGCGCAACGTCAGTCCGAATCTGTACATCGCGGTTGGGATTTCCGGTGCGATTCAGCATCTCGCCGGCATGCGCACCTCGAAGACGATTGTCGCGATCAACAAGGACAAGGATGCGCCAATCTTCAAGATTGCCGACTACGGGATTGTCGGTGACGTGTTCGAAGTGATGCCGGTACTGACGGCGGCTGTAAAAGCGGCGAGGGCGCAAGGGTAGCGCGCGTGACGCCGCGCCCTAGCTTCGGCAGATGACGCTCTCCAATTTCGTCTTCGCGGCCCTCTTCGCGGTTGCGCTCGGGTTCTTTGCCCGAAGCGTACGGCGACTCAATCGCTGGCTTGATATCGGTCACGCGGAAGTCCGCACCGATCATCCCAGGGTGCGCACGAAAAACTTGCTGCTGATTGGCCTCGCGCAGAGCAAGATCCTGCGCGACCCCATTGGCGGCATGATGCACGCGCTGGTGTTCTGGGGATTTTGCGTGCTGGGGATTGGCACCGCGGAGATCATGATCCAGGGGTTCTACACGCCGTTTACCTGGGACCTGATCCTGCCGCGTTTCCTGTACCTGCCGTACGTGGTGTCACAGGAACTGTTCGCCGTGTTCGTGCTCATTCCCGTGGTGTTCCTGCTGTATCGACGCCTGATCATTCGCCCGGCGCGCTTCCGGAACGATCCCGTGCATGGTGGCGACGCCGTGTTCATCCTCAGCATGATTGCCGCGCTCATGCTGTCGCTGTTGGTGAT
>JANLVM010000470.1:0-3276 GCA_031364015.1 Gemmatimonadaceae bacterium | reverse complement strand
CCTTGTTGGTTGTGATCACGATGGTCTGCGTCGTCATCGCAATCTGGCTGTTCCCAAAGGCTCAGCCGACGATTGCTCTGAAGCAGGAACTTACGCGAGACTCCGCGATCGAACTCGCGCGCGCCTTTGCAATTGCCCATCAGCTACCCGTAAACGATACGCGCGTCGCTGTGCGATTCGAACAGAACGCCGAAACGCAGACCTTCATCGAGCTGGAGGCGGGTGGAAAACCGGCAGTGAATGCCGAGGTCAATCGCGGGGACGTGTCGCTGTTCACGTGGGAGGTTCGCTTTTTTCGGAGCGGCGATCCGCGTGAGGTGCGCATCACACTCGCGCCGGGCGGTCGCGTGCTTGGGTTTCAGAATATCCTGGCTGACGCCGATGCACGTCCGGCGCTCGACTCGACGCAAGCAATGGCGCGCGCCGACTCGGTGCGTACGAGCTGGCTGGCGCTGAGCGGACCCGCTTGGCGACCGATTTCCACGTCCGTCAAAACGGTGCAACCCAGCGGACGCCTCGACCGCACCCTTACCTGGGAACGAACCGATCGAAAGCTGGGTGCCGCGCCGCTACGCATCGACATCGTCGTTCGCGGCGACCGCGCCGGTGGCGCGCGACAGTATGTGAAGGTGCCCGAGCCGTTCTTGAGGCGCTATGCCGAGCGGCGCGCCGACAACGACTTGTACGCGTTGATTGCCACCCTCTTCGTGCCGCTCTTCGCGGTGCTCGGCATTGCCGCCCTCATCGGCGCGCGCAAGCGTGGAGTCGTTCGCTGGCGACCGGCGCTCATTGCCGGCGGCGTGATCGGAGTGGCGCTCGCCCTCGCCCTGTTGAATGGCATTCCGGGAAGTTACTTCCGCTACGACACGGCGGTGTCGCCGACGACATTCCTCGCCCAGCAATGGCTGCTGGCAGTGATGGCCGGCGCGGGGATGGCCATTGTCAGCGCCGTGCTGTTGGCAACGGGTGAGTTGCTGACGCGAGAGGCATTTCCCGAACACTTCGACTGGTGGCGCACTGGCCGCGATGCGGGTACTCGTCCCGTCGCGTTGCGCATCCTCGGCGGTTACACCCTGGCGGCCTTCGGTCTCGCCTACGTGTCGGTGTTCTATCTGGCGGTCGAACGGGGGCTCGGGTGGTGGTCACCGAGTGGGTTGCTCGACGATCCCAACCAGATCGCCACGCCGTTCCCATGGCTTACCGCAGTCGCCACATCTTTGCAGGCCGGCGTACTGGAAGAAGTGCTGTTCCGCGCCATTCCGATCGCGCTGGTGGCACGGGCTGTTGGGAATCGTCCCTGGCGACCGTACGCCATGGGCGCTTCGGTGATACTCACCGCGCTGGTTTTCGGATTCGCGCACGCCAATTATCCGTCGTTCCCCGCGTACGCGCGCGGCGTCGAGCTGTTTGCCGAGGCAGTGCTATGGGCCGTGCTCTATATACGCGTGGGCCTGGTGACGACCATTATCGGGCACTTCACATACGATCTCATTCTGTTTGGCCTTTTTGCGGCGGCGGGCGATGCGCTGCCGTATCGTGCGACGCTGGCCGTGGTAGTGCTGGTCGGGCTCGTGCCGGCAATGTTGGTGATATCCAGGGCGTGGCGAACACGCGGACTGTTGGCGGACACGCCGGATGACGCGCGGTTTGGCGCGTGGCGACCGCTCGTTCGTGAGGTGACCGCGGAGACGACGATGCCATCGTCTACGCGGCTCGCACCAACAGTTCGCGTTGGCGTCGTCACACTGCTGTTGGGTGTCGCAGCGAGTGTTCTCGCTCTGTGGCCCACAGCGCAACCGGGAACGCCACGGTTCACGGCGACGGGCGCCGACGTCGCCGCGACCGCCGATTCGATTCTGCGCACGCTTGGCGCGACGCCGGCTGGATGGACGCGACTGATCAACGCCAGCGCCGTCACGTGGGCCAAGGAGCGGCGATTTCTCACCGAGTACGATTCCTCCGGGCAACTCGCCTCGCGCATGAGCCGCGTCTGGCTGCACAGCGCGCAGTGGGACGTGCGTTATGTGCACCCGAGCGGTACGGTCGCGCAGCGGACCGAGAGCTGGAATGTCGCGCTGGGTCCCGACGGTCAACCGCACACGTGGGCACATATCATCGCCGATAGTGTCGCCGCACCGTCACTCGCGCGCGCCGACGCAGAGGCTGCAGCACGCGCCGCGTTGGCCACTGCCGGTGCGTTGCCGAGCGCGCTCGTGCTGCTGTCGGCCGAGGAGACCGCACGACCGGCTCGTCGCGATGTGACGTTTGAGTTTGCCGATACCTCGATTCGCATGCCGGGCACGGCTTCGCTGCGGCGTACAGCGACTGTGAGCGGCGATCAAGTCACCCGTATCGGCCATCGCGTCTTTCTGCCGGAGGCGTGGGAGCGCGCGGACGCCGCGCGGTCGTCGACACGCGGGACGATCGCGTTGTCGGCAGGGTTAGTGCTTGTCGTGGCGGGTATCGTGGGCTTGGTGCGCTTCATGAAACGCCAACCGCTTGTGCCCGCCATGGTGTGGCCGTCGCGACGCATCATGATCGCCGTTGTGTGTACTGCAGCCATCGGCATTGTCGTGCTGGGGGCCAACGACTGGCCGGCGAAGATGCATGGATGGGATACCACATCGCCGTTCAACCGCCATCAATGGACGTCGGCGCTAACGCTGCTTGGCAGCGCCGTGGGTCCGGTCGCGTTGTGGGGACTGTGGTTGGCCGCCGACACGGTCCGTCGACGCGCGGGCGTCGACATTCGGTCGCCGCGCGCGACCGACGCATGGGTGCTGGGCAGTGCCTTGGCCTTGGGTCCCGTTGCACTGAGCACGTTGCCCGCATTGTTCCGACCGCGTTCGGTCGTGTCGCTGGACACGACCCTCGACCAGGTCATCCCGGTGCTCGGTCGGTTCGTCGATGGGACCTCGGGCGCACTCTTCGTCCTGCCGTTGTCGGCGCTGGTGGCGGCCGCATTTCTCTCGGTGCGTTCAACGACTGGTCGCATGATCGTGATCGGGCTTGCGGCGATCGGGTATGGTGTGGTCACGGGCGAGAGCGGCGCGGTCAGCACCGCGGAATGGGTGACGTCGATGGTGGTGGCGGCTGGGGCGTTCGGGTTGTGCGCGCTGGTATTGTGGCGGCTGGGGAATTCGTCGCTCGAGGCGTGGTTCGTCGGCGCGCTTTTCATCGAGATCCTGTCGGAGCTACAAGATGCCACGGTAGCAGCCGCGAGTGCAGACCAACTCTCGCATGTGCTCAGCGCATTGCTGGCGCTTGCCGTCGGCA
>JANLVM010000419.1:0-2833 GCA_031364015.1 Gemmatimonadaceae bacterium | reverse complement strand
GCACAGACGTGATCGAGCGGGCAGGCACGATCGAGGGTCGCGACGAGCGCTGGTGCCCCACCGGTGACCGGAATTCGGTACACGCGGTTGCCCACCCAGTACCCGAGCTGCGTGCCGTCGGGCGACCAGAACGGAGCCATGGCATCATCGGTCCCCTCGAGTGGCCGCGACGTGACGCCGGCGAGGTCACGGACCCAGAGCCGTCCGTCGCCGATGAACACGACGCGATCACCGACCGGTGAGAGCACCGGGAACGCCACGCGGGAGAGCTGCGGCATGTTCACGACCAGCTGACGCGCGATTCGCATCGGTGCCGGCCGCACCCATCCCCACGCCGCAAGCCCCGCCGCGATCGCCGCGACCAGGGCAAGCACCACCGTTGCCGATCGTCGCTGATGACGGGTGTGCGCCATCGACCGCTCTGCTCCGGTGCCTCCTACAAGCGTGAACGCCGGATCACCCAGCGCATCACTGAACGCCTTCGCACTCGCGAACCGATCCGCCGGCAGTTTCTCGAGCGCCTTGGCCACCGCGGCGGCCACGTTGTTCGGCACCGACTTCCGCAGCTGCGTCACCGGCTGCGGCTGTTCGGTGATGATCTTCATGATGATCTGCTGCGCGCTCGCACCGACATGCGGCGGGTTGCCTGTCAGCATCTCGTACAACACCGTCGCCAGCGAATACACATCGCTGCGGCCGCTGATCTCTTTCTCCGCCGTCGCCTGCTCGGGGCTCATGTAGTGCGGCGTGCCGAGGCTCAGCCCCGTCTCCGTCATGCGCCCGCCGGCCGCCGCGCTCAGCGCGAGCGCGATGCCGAAGTCGGCCACCATGGGGCGGCCCTTGTGCAGCAGGATGTTCTCGGGCTTGATATCGCGGTGAATCACGCCCTGCTCGTGCGCGTAGTGCAGCGCATCGGCCACGTCGGTGGTGAGGCGCACGGCCTCGTCCACGCCCAGTTGCGTTTCACGATCGAGCTTTGCCCGCAGCGTCTCGCCGTCGATGAACGGCATGACGTAGTACAAAAAGCCATCCGCTTCACCCGAATCGAACAACGGCAGAATGTGCGGATGCTGCAGTGCGGCGGTGGTGGTGATCTCCTGCACGAACCGCTCGGCGCCGAGCACCGCGGCGAGTTCCGGTTTCAGGACCTTGATCGCGACATCACGATCGTGCTTGAGATCGCGCGCGAGATACACCGTGGCCATGCCGCCAGCGCCGAGTTCACGCTCGAGGCGGTAGCGGTCGGCGAGGGCCGACTGGAGGGGCAACGGGGGGCTGGACGTCACGGAGCGTGGAGCGGCCGGAGGAGTTCCATGACCCGCCAACGTACGGTCCGCCGGGACAGTCAGCTAGTCACTGATGAGCGACCACTCACTTCGGCGCGCCGCCCTTCCGTCGCAACTCCGCGAGCAGGTTCGTCACCAGCACGATCTTCGTCCCGCCGCTGCCTGCCGCAGTACCGCCACTCTGAATCATCAGGAATCGCTGATCGCCCGGCGCCACATCGAAGCGCGCGCAGCACGCCGACTCGCGCACATCGGCCGGGAAGACAAACAGCTTTTTCCGCTCGCGCACCGAAAAGGTGGGCAGGGTGGCGACCGACGCCGACCAGAGCTCGTTGGCCGCGCTGCGGTAGAACAGCTCGCGGCCACTATGCGACCACACGGGATCGCCGCCGCCATCGAGCGACACCAGCCACTTGCCGTCGTTGACGTTTGGGAACGGCCGCATGTAGACCTCACCTCGTCCGCTCTCGTTGGACCGGTAGGCGAGCCACTTGCCGTCTGGCGAGAGTGCTATATGCCGCTCCTCCACATCCTTCGTTGCCACCAGCGGCGTGACCACGGAATCGGCGAGGCGCCGGGCGAGAATATCGCCCCTGCCCGCAGCAGTGCTCGCGCTGGTGCGCATGATGACCCACTGCCCATCGGGTGACACGAATGCTTCGGCCAGGTTGCGATCGAGCTGCGCCAACAGCGTGGTTGCTCCGATGCCGTCCGCCCGCTTGGTGACGAAGCTGAACGGATTGCTTTCCTCGGACAGAAAGGACACCGTCTTGTTGTCGGGGAGCCAGCGCGGGCGGTACTGCCGCACGCCGTCCAACGTGAGCTTGGTCTTCCCACCATCCAGCTGCTTTATCCAGACGCTCTCCGAAGTTCCGTCGCCGATGCTCACGGCAAGCTGCCGCCCGTCGGGAGAGATCGAGAGCGCGTCGAAGTTCGCGCGCCACTGTGTATCCACCGGCGTCACGGCTCCGTCGCGCGACACCCAGATAAGGCGAGCGTCGGAGGTGGCGCTAACACCCGCTTCGTAGGCCACGCTGCCGTTATTGCTGATGGCCAAATCGACGCCGCCGAATTGCCGCACGCGCACGTCTGTCGCCACCTGAAACTCCGGGCCCGTCACCCGCTGCTTGTCCTGATCGAATGGCGCGGCCGAGAGCACGCCGTTCGCGTGCACCACCAACAGGTAGCCGGCGAAATACCGGGCGGCGACGCCGTTCGCGACGACCTGGTGCTGGCCCGACTTGAGGTCGAGCATCGCGATGTCATACGCATTGACGTTGGAATACGGTGTGCGCGTCAGCGTAAAGAGCACGCCGCGCCCGTTCGGCAGCACATCAGCTACCTCGTGCCCGTCTTCGCCGGCCGTGCGATTCACCACAGAAATTGCCGCGCGCGGGCTTCCATCAGCGGGAAAGCGCAGCAAGCCAGTGCGACCCCGGGCGATGATGGAACCGTCGGGTGCGAAGGCGATCGGGTTTCTCGTGACCCCGGTGTCCGCAACGGTTCGCGCACTCCCGCCGTCCAGGTCCACGATCTTGATCGCCCCC
>JANLVM010000380.1:0-6094 GCA_031364015.1 Gemmatimonadaceae bacterium | reverse complement strand
TTGATGTGGCTGGATTGGGAGAAGGACTGTTCCTGCCAATCAGCGAACTGAATCGGATACGGCAGGACGCGACCGAGCAGCTCAACGAGCAGCTGGGATGGGCGCGCTCGAGTGACGGCGCCGTGCGGGAGATGCGAATTGCCGATGTGATACGTCGTGTGCCGCACGCGACCGTTGGCGATCTGTCCGATGCCGCGCACGACCCACCCGCGCTCCGCGCCATCGTCTACGACCTCGACGACGCACGGCGAGCGGCGGCTGGTGGTGCCACTGAAATCACGCTCGATCCGTTCTTGCGACACCCCTCGCCACCACTCGCGCGCGTACACACGTTGCGCGACGAACTTGCAGGGCAGGGAATCGGACTTCGTCTGCGCACGCCGACCATCGTGCGACCCGAGGAGCGTCGGCGCCTTGACAAGTGGCTGGCGCTGGACCTTCCATTGCTATCAGGACATCTCGGTCTGGTCGCGGAACAGGGTGGCGGCGGCCGCGACGTGATTGCTGACTACGCGTCCAACGCCTTCAATCAGCACACTGCGGCGCTGCTCTTCGAACTGGGCGCGCGTCGCATCGTCGCATCGATTGAACTCACCACCGAGGAGCTCGGGCAGCTCGTGGCGCCGTGGCGTGGGTCTGCGTTCGATGTCGTGGTGTACGGGCGCCCCGAAGGCATGACGATCGAGCACTGCGTGTTGTCCGCCGCATTCGATCGCACACCGACGACGTGTCGCGATTTGTGTGTGCAGAAGCACCCGAACGTGGCCCTCACCGATCCGGCTGGATACACTTTTGCCGTCGCGACTGACTCGGCCTGTCGCAATCGCCTGCTCCATTCGCGTCCCATCGACGCGTCGGAGTACCTCCCGGCGCTCTGGCGTCACGGCATTCGTGGATATCAGCTGGTGTTCAATGTGCCGGGCGATCCCGTGCAGGACATCGTGCGGGCATATCGCACCTCCCTCGATGCACTGAGGGAAGGCCGCGTTCCTGATTGGGGTGCCTCGCGACGACTCGTCGATGGCGCCTTCACGCGCGGCCACTTTGCGCGCGCGGTGTGAACGCGCGGGGTCGTTGATGCGGCACATCGGCGGCGGAATGACACGAGCGGCGGCGCAGCGATGACGCAGCGTGAATCGAGCACGCGTAGACTGATCGGTCAGCCGCCGCACCGATCCGCGCACTGCGGCTCGTGCTGCGCATCACTCGCGTCCTGCCGCTGTGACACCTTCCTTCGGTACCCTCGACCGCGCGCGCACCGTGCTGCGCGAGCGGTTCGACTATCCCGACTTCCGACCGCCGCAGCTCCGGGCAGTACAGTCCGTCTTGTCGGGGAACGATTCGCTGATCGTCCTCCCAACCGGCGGCGGGAAGTCGTTGTGCTTTCAGGTCCCCGCGCTCATGCGCAACGGCCTGACGATCGTGGTGTCGCCTCTCATTTCGTTAATGAAGGATCAGGTGGATGCGCTGCAGCGCCGTGGCATCGCGGCGGCGTTCATCAATAGCACGTTGAGCGCGTCAGACGTGGCCAACCGCATGGGGCAGGCGAGGGACGGCACGCTCAAGCTGCTCTATCTCGCTCCCGAACGGATGGACGCGGGGCGCACGCTCCCAAAACTCGTTGAGATCGGTGTAACGCTGCTGGCCATCGATGAGGCGCACTGTATTAGCGAGTGGGGCCATGACTTTCGTCCCAGCTACCGTCGCATTGGCAGTATTCGCGAGCGTCTCGGATCGCCGCAAACGGTCGCACTCACGGCGACCGCGACGCCGCCTGTCCGCGACGATATCGTTCGACAACTCCGACTGACGGCACCCGATGTGGTGGTGGGTGGGTTTGATCGGATCAATCTCACGTACCATGTCGCGCCGACGCGCACGCAACAGGACAAGGACAAGGCGGCCGTCCAATGGCTGCGCGACGCGCCCGGTCCCGCGATCGTGTACGCACCCACGCGGAAGGCCGTGGAGCGCGTGACGTCGATGCTGGTACGCGCCCGTATCAAGGCGGTGGCCTATCACGCTGGCCTTGATGACACCGTGCGTCAACAGGGACAAGACGCGTTCATGAAGGAACGCGCACGCGTGATCGTCGCCACCAGCGCCTTTGGCATGGGGATCGACAAGCCAGATGTCCGATTAGTGGTGCATCACGCCATGCCGGGATCGCTCGAATCCTACTATCAGGAGGCGGGTCGGGCCGGCCGAGATGGTTTGCCCAGCACCTGCGTGCTGTTACACAGCTATCCCGATCGCTTTACGCATGAGTTCTTCATCGCGAATGCCAATCCGGCACGAGCGCTGGTTGAACAGACCTGGCGCGTGTTGCGGGCGCACGCCGATCGCGAGCGATTTGTCGGTCTGTCGCTGGACGATCTGGTCGAACGGCTTCCCCCACAGTCCGGCGACCGAAAGGCTGGCGCGGCGTTGCGGGTGCTGTCGGCGGCCGGTGTGCTATCGGTCGTGCCGCCGACCCTCGGGCGCGTATGGGTCCGACTGCTCGCCACGCCTGTCCGCATTGCGAACGAACTCTACGGCCCCCGCGACTACGATCGCGAAGTCCTGCGGGCGCTCTGGCGGGCCGTGGGTACGCGACTGGAATCCGGTGCGTCCATTGATTTGGACGGTTTGCCCCCGGGTTTTGGTGGCCCAATGGGACTCGTCCCTGTTCTAGAGCGACTCGAAGCAGAACAATTTGTGACGTGGTCACGAACGGGCGGCGGCTTTCGCCTTGATGCGCGGAGCGCCGATGCGAAATGGCTGCCTCTGGACTGGCCGGCGCTCGGGCGCCGCCGCGAGGCCGCCCTGAGTCGGTTGGACGCGATGCAGCGCTATTCGCAAACACGCGCTTGCCGCCGCGCGTTCGTCCTGCGCTATTTCGGTGCCCCTGATGCCCGCCCGCATTGCATTGCGTGCGATCGATGCCTTGGCACAACCGCCGCGTTGCCTGAGCGCGCTCCGGCGCGCACGACAACGAGGCTATCCCGCGTGCGACGTACCTAGGAACTCACATGGACGACAAACTGTATTTTTCCGAGCAGCATGAAGCCGTGCGCGACATGGTCCGCACCTTCGCCCGCGATCACGTGGCCCCGGTTGCGGCGCAACATGATGCCGACTCCACGTTTCCCTGGGCCAATGTGAAGCGCATGGGCGAACTGGGACTGATGGGTGTTCCGTGGCCCGAAGAAATGGGCGGTGCCGGATTTGACACGCTGAGTTTCATGATCGCACTGGAAGAGCTTGGGAAGGTCGATGCCTCGCACTCGCTCACCGTCAGTGCGCACACTACGCTGGGCACGTCACCCATCGTCAACTTTGGCACTCGGGCGCAAATCGAGCGATACGTACCCCTGTTGGCGAGCGGCACAGTACTGGGCGGGTTCGGACTCACGGAAGACACCGCGGGCAGCGATGCGGGCGGCACCCGCACCACCGCAGTGCGCAAGAACGGCCACTACGTCCTCAACGGCTCGAAGCGCTTCATCACGCACGCGGGCGTCGGTGAGATCTTTGTGGTGACGGCGGTAACCGATCCGTCGCAGGGTACGAAGGGAATTTCTTCGTTCATTCTCACCAAGGACAGCTGCGATCTCGACGCCTGTCGGCAGTTCGGCGTTGGTCATGAGGATTCGCTGGGGAGCATGCCCGGATTTACCTCTGGGAAGCGCGAAGACAAGCTGGGCTGGCGCGCGTCGGATACGCGGGAGTTGCTGTTTGACAACGTGGAGGTACCAGCCGAAAACTTGTTGGGAACCGAGGGACTGGGTTTCGTCAATTTCATGCGGACCCTCGATGCTGGCCGGATCGGCATCGCGGCGCTGTCCCTGGGTATCGCGCAAGGTGCCTTTGAGGAGGCGCTCAAATACGCCTCAGTGCGAAAGCAATTCGGTGCGGCTATCGCGACGTTTCAGGGCATCCAGTTTCAACTGTCCGACATGGCGACGGAGATTGAAGCCGGACGACACTTGATGTATCACGCCGCATGGCTCGCGCAGAACGACCGACCCTTCGGAAAGGAAGCGGCGATGGCGAAGCTTTTCTGTTCAGAGATGGCCATGCGGACCACCATCAAAGCCATCCAGATTCACGGCGGGTACGGCTACACCAAGGACTATCCGGTCGAGCGGTACATGCGCGACGCCAAGATCTGCGAGATTGGCGAAGGCACCAGCGAGATACAGCGGATTGTGATTGGCCGACATCTCCTCAAGGGATTGCTGGGCTGACAGCGGTCGGGTAATCTTCGGGTGTTGGTGGAATATGGATTACCGAAGTGCCGTTGTTTCGTAGCCGTCACATCAGGCGCCGGCGGCCCGCGCGACTCGCGGGCCGTTTGCGTATCAGGCGGGGGCCGGACGAGGTCAGCGTACCGACGTCCGACGCCCGCCGATCGCCCCACCGCGCGTCACGCCGACGTGCATCGATCGCATGCTGCCGCGTTTCCCCCGAGTCGTGTGCCACCCGCCCACTGAGCGCGCTGCGTTAGCGCAATGCGTTCGCGCGCACTGCGCCGTGCGTGGGTCGAGCACCGCACCGGGCGCGTGCCGCGTGAACGATCAGGCGCGCAGGGTGGGGGAGCCCGTGACGTGGTCCGTGCTGCTCGTTGTGAATGGCCGGGCTGTTCTGTGGGATCACCGTGTGCGTCGCTACCTGGGTCAAGCGGAGTCGCCGCCGCTCGAGTACGCGGACAACCAATTATGAAGCGTGAAATCCTGGTGAATGCGACCCCGCGCGAGACGCGTGTTGCAATCATCGAGGACGGTCTGTTGGTGGAATTGCTCGTCGATCGCCCCGACGCGCGCCGCATGGTCGGCGACGTCTATCTGGGAAAGGTCGAGGCAGTGCTGCCGGGTATTCAGGCCGCCTTCGTCAACATCGGTACCGAAAAATCCGCGTTTCTCCACGCCGCCGACGTGGTGGTCGACGACGCGGCCGACGTGTCTGAAGACGATGACGACGACGACGCCAGCGAGGACAGTGGCGGCGGCGGTGGCGCTGGCGGCGGCCATCGCGGTCGTCGCGAGGTGCGTCCCATTCAGGATCTGCTCAAGCGTGGTCAGGACATCCTCGTCCAGATCACCAAGGAGCCGATCAGCACGAAAGGACCGCGTGTCACCGCGCAAGTGTCGCTGGCGGGTCGATTCCTCGTGTACATGCCGTTCGCGGCCAAGGTGGGCGTCAGTCGCAAGATCGACGAGCGCAGTGAGCGTCAACGACTCCGTCAAATGGTGCAGGAGATCCTGCCCGATGATGTGGGTGGCGTCATCGTGCGCACCGTTTCGGAAGACGCGAACCAGGAGACATTCAAGCGCGAACTCGATACGCTGATCAGCAATTGGACGCGGATCAAGCGCAAGACGCAGTTTACGCGCGCGCCGGCGTTAGTGCACCGCGAAACCAACGTGACACGCGGTCTCGTCCGCGATTTGTTCAGTGCCAAAGTCGAAGGGGTTACCGTCGATTCCCGGCAGGTGTTCAATGAAATCACCGAGTACCTCACCGGCATCGCCCCCGAGCTGGTCGAACGCGTGAAGCTGTACGAAGAGACCATCCCGCTCTTCGACAAAGCGGGCATCGAAGTCGAGTTGCGTGACATCTTCAAGCGACGGTGCGAGCTGCCCAGCGGGGGCTATCTGATTATCGAACCCACGGAAGCCTTGGTGTCGATCGATGTGAATTCGGGTCGGTATACGGGAAAACGCGATCCCGAAAAGACGATCTTCAAGACCAACAGCGAAGCGGCGCGCGAGATCGCCCGCCAACTGCGGTTGCGCGATGTCGGTGGGATCATCGTGTGTGATTTCATCGACATGGAGACGCAGTCGAATCGCGACCGGGTGTTACAGGAATTGCGCGGCCACCTGGGACGCGATCGAGCCCGCACCCGGGCCTTTGCCGTCAGTGATCTGGGCTTGATTGAGATGACCCGGCAACGGGTCCGTCAAAGCCACTGGCAGAGCATGACCGAGGCCTGCCCGACCTGCTCCGGCACAGGCCGCGTGTTCACGCCCGAGGCGATCGTGCGTCGGACTGAGCGAGCCGTTCGCCGCATGGCGGCCGAAGGGCGCAAGGAACCGGTGACGTTGCGTCT
>JANLVM010000300.1:0-4787 GCA_031364015.1 Gemmatimonadaceae bacterium | reverse complement strand
CGCCGGTCCAAACGCAATTTCGCCAGTGGCCGTACCGATCGCCGCAATGCGCCCACCCATCTTCTTCACGTCGACGACGTCGACGCGCCAGCCGTGCCCGACAATCATGCCGTGATCAGAGACTTGTCCGCCAGATTCTGCATAGAATGGCGTGTCGCGAAGCATCACCGCGACGCGTCCGTCGGGTAGTGTGCGCACGGCGGTCACGACCGTATCACTCTCAATCTGTTCGTAGCCCACGAACCGCCCAATCGACGCGGCGTGCTGCGCATCGTGTGACCACTGCGCGGGATCGGCGAGTTCGTCGGCATTCACCGTGAGCTGGCGCGTCTTGCGCTCATCTTGCGACTGCTTTCGTTGTGCGGCCAGCGATTGCTCGAAACCGGCAATATCGACCCGATAGCCACGCTCGCGGGCCATCAATTCCGTCAGGTCGATTGGGAACCCGAACGTATCATACAACCGGAACGCGTCACTCCCGGACAGGGTCCCGCGCAGCTCCGTCGAGCCCTGTGTCGAGCCTCTCGGCGCCAGCTCGTCAAAACGATTCATCCCGGCATCGATGGTCGTCAGAAAACGCTCTTCTTCCGCACGCGTCGTTTCCACGATGTGCTTCCGGCGAACTTGCAATTCGGGGAAGCTCTCACGCATCGTGTCGATGAGAACGTCGACCACATACACAAGGGTCGGTTCCCGACGACCGAGCAACCAGGCGTGTCGCACCGCGCGGCGCAAGATGCGTCGCAGCACATAGCCGCGCCCGTCGTTGCTGGGGAACACTCCATCCGCGAGCAGAAACGCCACCGCACGCGCGTGATCCGCGAGCACGCGGAACGACGCGGGATCGACTTCACGTCCATCGTTACCGAATGCCGTTCCCAGACCAATACCGGGACGATAGGGATACGCAATGCCGACGACTTCTTCGATCTTCTCGATGAGCGGCCGGAAGAGATCCGTATGAAAGTTGTTCGTCACCCCCTGCATCACTGCGGCGATTCGCTCAAGCCCAGCGCCCGTGTCGACCGACGGCTTTGGCAACGGTGTGAGCGTCCCATCGGCTTGTCGGTCAAACTGCATGAACACGAGGTTCCAGATTTCGAGGAAACGACCAGCCTCGGCCCCCTCGACGAAGGCGTCGAGCGAGTACTCCTCAAGATCGGTTCGCGTCCATTCCCCTTCGGCGTTTTTCGGAAACGCCCAATCGGGTGCCATGCTCGCGAGATCGACGTAAATCTCGGTGCACGGGCCACACGGACCCGTATCCGCCATCTGCCAGAAGTTATCCGTGGCACCGAGCCCGTAGATGCGGCTCTCGGGCACGCCGGCGATCTCCTTCCAGAGCTGTCGCGCCTCGTCATCTTCGTGAAAGACCGTGACGCGCAAATGCTCACGCGGGATCTTCAATTCGACGGTCACGAACTCCCAGGCGAACCGAATGGCGTCCCGCTTGAAATAGTCGCCAAAGGAGAAATTCCCCAGCATCTCGAAAAACGTGTGATGCCGCGCCGTATGGCCAACCTGCTCGAGATCGTTGTGCTTGCCACCCGCGCGCACGCATTTCTGCGACGTCGTGGCGCGCCGATTCCCGTCCGGCGGGTCCTCCATTCCCAGGAAGACCTTCTTGAACTGGACCATCCCGGCGTTCGTGAACAGCAGGGTAGGATCGTCGTGTGGCACGAGCGCGGAACTCGGGCGCACGGCGTGGCCATGCTTCTCGAAGAAGGCCAGGAATCGGGTACGAATTTCGGACGCGAGCATAGGCGCGGAATATAGGCAGGCGACATCGCCGCGTCTCGGTGGCGGCGATCAGCCGCGCTCCAACTCCGCGAGCACGGTTCGCACCACGCTTCCCGAGAAGCCCCGGCGCTGCAAATACCCCACTAATCGCCGACGAGCGACGGCGCGCTCCAACGCGACCAATGACCGCCACCGCTTCGCTGCCTGCGTACGGCACGCCACGAGTTCATCAAATCCGTCCTGCTCGATCGCGTCCGCGATGGCGCGGTCGGCACCACGCCCATCAACGCCTTTGCGTCGCAGGGTCTGCCTGATACGCGCAGGCGCCTCGCCACGACGGAGGCGGGCGGCGGCGTCGGCCCGCGCCACGTCCACGTCGGACAGCACTCCACTCGCCTCCAGGCGGTCAAGCGCCGCAGCAACCACGCGCGCGTCGGGCTCCACCCGACGGAGCCGTATTTCAAGTTCGCGACGCGTCTTGCGGCCGCGAGCCAGCGCGTTGAGCGCTCGATCGATCAGCCCGGTCACCACCGCAGCGTAAAGAAACCGCTCCAGTCGCACAGGGTCGAGCACGGCTCCCACGCGAGTTGCACCGGTATCCGCCAGCGTTTCGACACCGACCACGCACGTCTGGCCGGTGGACAACACCACCAAATAGCGCCCCGGCCTCCGCGGCGATTCGCGCAGTTCGCGAACAGTCACCGGTTCGACGAGCGGCAAGAATGCCGTCTCGCCGCCCGGCTCGGACGGAAAAAGAGCCGAGGGGCTACTCACAATGAGCCGTGGTGATCCGGGCACCACTTCCCACCGCGAGCGACCCCTCGGCCCCTACACGGGCGCATAACCAACGTCGCGCGACGCGCTATTCGTCCGGCTCTTCAACGGTTGCTGAGGATTCGGCAACCTTGATACCCAACACCACCTTCACCTTCTCCTCAATCTCCGCCATGAGCACGGGGTTGTCCTTGAGGAACATCTTCGCATTCTCGCGGCCCTGTCCGATGCGCTGCGCGCCGTAGCTGTACCACGCGCCCGCTTTGTCGATGATGCCCGACTCGGAACCGATGTCCACCAGCAGCGAGGCGTGACTAATGCCTTCCGCATACATGATGTCAAACTCGGCTTGCTTGAACGGCGGGGCGACCTTGTTCTTCACCACCTTGACCCGGACATGCGAACCGATGACCTCTTCCTTCTCCTTGACCGGGCCGATGCGGCGGATGTCGAGACGCACGGACGCATAGAACTTGAGCGCCTTGCCACCCGTGGTGGTCTCCGGGTTCCCGAACATCACGCCAATCTTCTCGCGCAGCTGGTTGATGAAAATCACCGACACCTTCGACCGCGCGATGGCGCCGGTCAGCTTGCGGAGCGCCTGACTCATGAGACGCGCCTGCAGGCCAACATGCGAGTCGCCCATGTCACCCTCGATTTCCGCTTTCGGGACCAACGCCGCGACGGAATCGATCACGATCACATCAACCGCGCCCGAACGCACGAGGATTTCACAGATCTCGAGCGCTTGCTCACCAGTATCGGGCTGCGAGATCAGCAAGTTCTCGATGTCAACGCCCAGCTTCTTGCAGTACTCGATGTCCAACGCATGCTCGGCATCGATGTAGGCAGCGACGCCTCCCTGCTTCTGGGCATTCGCCACAACATGCAAGCACAGCGTGGTCTTGCCGCTGGACTCCGGTCCGTAAATCTCGGTCACGCGTCCGCGAGGAATTCCACCAACGCCGATCGCCGCATCAAGATTGATCGCACCGGTGGGGATGGACTCCACACGAACTTTGGAGTCGGTACCGAGTCGCATGATCGATCCCTTTCCACAACTCTTTTCGATTTGCGCGACTGCGAGCGCCAGGGCCTTGCGCTTGTCGTCTGTCATCACTGTGCCCGCCATGGGAAACCGCCGTCGTGAGAGGTGAAGCTGCCAGTGCCCTGGCTCGCGAAAATCTACCGGACGCGCTCGCAAGACCAAGACCCGAATAAACTACGAAGATACCGCGATGTGGACAACTGTCTCTTTCAGGACATTCCAGTTAGTGGAAACGCGTCTGGAATGTGCCGTACCCGGACCGATGACCCAGAAATCAGGACGCCAAGGACGTCAAATCGGTAGGAAAGCCCAGGCGCACCGAACCGATCGACCCAGACGCGGGCCGACCGACCCAGCTCTCGCTGCTTTCGAAAGTGGACCGCCTCGACCGGAGAGCCGAAAGCGTCCCCGCGTCGCGCCTTGACCTCCACGAATGCCACTTCATCGCCCCGTCGCATGATCAAGTCGACATCGCGATGGCCACTGCGAAAACGGTGAAGCACCAGTGTCCACCCATCGCGACGCATCCATCGCGCAGCGATCCGCTCGCCCAGAAGTCCCAGGGCCTGTCGTTGCTTTGTCATGGGGTCACGATACAAGCCATTCGGAAATCTCCTTCACCGGAAAACCGCACGACTGGTCTTCGCATTGCCGGAGGCGCATCTTCTGCACGGCAGGCTGCAAACGTCCGTCTCCTCTCTACAGAACTGCTACACATGTCTCGTCCAGCACTACGTGGTACGATTGTGGCGAGCCTCGTGCTCGGCGTCTCGACCTACGCGTCGTACCGACCAGTGGGACAGGCGCCTGCACTCGGCCCGTTCCTTGATCCGGCGAACGGCGTGTGGAGCACGGCGGGAACAGCCGATCTTCCGCTCGAGGCGGCAGCCACCGTTCCTGGCCTCGATGCGGAAACGCGCATTGTGTACGATGACCGCGCGGTACCGCACATTTTTGCCAGCTCCGTGCGCGACGCGTATCGCGGACTGGGATTCGTGGTCGCGCGGGACCGTCTGTTTCAGCTGGAACTCTCGGCGCGCGCTGGCGGAGGAACGCTCACGGAGCTCGTGGGCTCGCGGGCGCTTGAGGCCGATCGTGAAACGCGCGCCAGCGGCATGCCGGCATCGGCCAAGGAACGAACGTCCCGACTCGACTCCACCAGTTCCGCATGGAAACTAGCGACCGCCTATATCGATGGGGTGAACGCCTACATCGCGACGCTGAC
>JANLVM010000288.1:0-1858 GCA_031364015.1 Gemmatimonadaceae bacterium | reverse complement strand
CGCGGCGGCGCTCGGTGACAAAGCGCGCGCGGTCTCGCTGCTCGACGTTCGCACCTTCAACGACATCTCCGCGCACTACGACCTGGTGGGAGAATGGCTGCGCGACTATCCGCCGTTTCAGGAGTTCGTCAAGCCGCGTGGGTGATGCGGCGTGCGGGTCGGGCAATCTGGCACCTTGTTTATTGAGTATATAACGCTCAGATTACGATATGCTGAAAGCTCTCACGCGCTCGCAGGACCTCGCCCGGGTCACGGCCTTGCTGCGCCAGTTTCCCGTCGTGGGCGTGCTCGGGGCTCGCCAAGTCGGGAAGACCACGCTCGCGCGCCAGGTCATAGCCAATCGCCGCGGGCCGAGCACGTTCTTCGACCTCGAGAGTGCCGCCGATCGGGCGCGTCTCGCCGATCCGTTGCTGGCACTGCGCGACCTGCGCGGCCTGATTGTCATCGACGAAGTGCATCAGCTCCCCGACCTTTTTCGCACCCTTCGTGTCCTCGCCGACGAACCAGCCGGACGCCGTCGGTTCCTCGTGCTGGGCAGCGCATCACCGGAGCTGCTGCGGCAGGGCGCGGAAACGCTGGCCGGACGCATCGCGTATCACGAATTGCACGGATTTCGTCTGGATGAGGTCGGCGTTGCACAGCTGTCCAAGCGATGGACGCGCGGCGGCTTCCCACGATCTTTTCTGGCGCGCAGCGAGGCCGCCAGTGCTGAATGGCGTGATCAGTTCATTCGAACCTTTCTCGAACGCGACATCCCGCAGTTCGGCTTGCGCATTCCCGCTCCCGCCCTGCGTCGATTCTGGACGATGATTGCGCACTACCATGCGCAGACGTGGAACAGCTCCGAGCTGGCGCGTGCGTTTGGCGTGGCGCATACCACGGTACAACGCTATCTCGACGTGCTTACGGAGACGTTCATGGTCCGGCAGCTTCCCCCGTGGCACGAGAACCTGTCCAAACGACAGGTGCGCGCGCCCAAGGTGTACCTGCGCGATACCGGACTGTTGCACACGCTGCTGGGCGTGCGCAGTACCCAGGAGCTGGAGAACCATCCCAAAGTGGGAGCATCGTGGGAGGGGTTCGCGCTCGACGTCGTTCTCGATCATCTCGGGGCGCGTTTTGGTGAAGCGTATTTCTGGGGCACGCACGCGGGCGCCGAGCTCGACCTGTTCATCGTGCGAGGCCGCACACGCGTCGGCTTCGAGTTCAAACGCACTTCGTCGCCCACGGTGACTCCGTCGATGCGTTCCGCACTGGCGGATCTGCGCCTGCAGCGCCTCTACGTCGTTCACGCCGGTATGGCGACATTCCCGTTGACCGAGCAGATCCTGGCCGTTCCCCTCACGCGAATCGCTCTAGACGTCTCGCAGCTCTGACGCGAGCGGCCCCGTGATTTCGGGGCCGTACTCGCGCCGTCGTACCCTCGACTGCAATTTCTGCCATGCACACGCCGCTCGGCAACCAAACCGACCGCCTCAACGCCGCCCTCGACGGCCGCTAACGCATCGAGCGGCATCTCGGCGAAGGTGGCATGGCCACCGTGTATCTGTGCGACGACTTGAAGCACGATCGCAAAGTCGCGCTCAAGCTGTGTCGCGCTCAAGTTGCTCAAACCCGAACTCGCGGCCGTACTCGGCGCCGAGCGGTTTGTGCAGGAGATCAAGACTACCGCGGCGTTGCAGCATCCGCACATTTTGCCGCTGTTCGACAGCGGTGCCGCCGACGGACTTCTGTTTTACGTGATGCCGTTCATCGACGGCGAAACGCTGCGCGCGAAGCTGGATCGCGACACGCAACTCGGCGTGGATGAGGCGGTACGCATCGCGCGCGACGTGGCCGACGCGCGGGTCGTGCCCGC
>JANLVM010000286.1:0-5707 GCA_031364015.1 Gemmatimonadaceae bacterium | reverse complement strand
GCGGGCACGACGGCAAAGAGGACCTTTGTCAGCTGCTTCCAGAAGTCGACCAGCGCATCGGCCGTGCCCACATCGAAGTTGTCGGATTCGATAGGCCGGAGTCCGCGCGACACACGCATGGCTTCTTGCGCTCGGGCCATGGCTGGCGCGACATCGGCCGCGTCACGCATTTTCACTGAGATGGTTGTCGTCTGACGGCGGCCATAGATCGCTTCAAACGTGGAGATCGGCAGGAGCGCAAATCCATCAAACGATTGTCCCAGCACCCGACCCTTACGACCCACCACACCAATCACCGTGAAGCGTTGACCCATCAGTCGGATCTCCTGATCGATCGCGACGCCCTCGTCGAACAGTTTGCTGGCCACCTCGGCACCAATAACGGCCACGCGACGACGTTCACTCACGTCGGTATCACTCAACGGCCGTCCGTCGGTGAACTTGTAGTCCTGGACGGTCTGATACCCGGACGTCACGCCAAACACCTGGACGCTGCCAAGGGTGCGATTGCGCCAGCTGACGTCGGCCTGTGGCGTTGGCCAGCCGGACTGCAGGCTGATCGCATCAGCGTCGGGCAGCGCGGCGCGTACCGCCTCGGCATCACGTTCATCCACCCGCGGGCGTCGCCGCAACAGACGAAATTCATCGTCGTTGAACAACCCGAGGCTAATGGGAAGTCGACGCACCTGAAACGTGTTCATGCCGATCATGACGTCGGCAATATTCTCTTTCACGTACGCGTTCATACCCTGGATGATCGCCACGACGGCCACCAGGAAACCCACCGACACGACAATGCCGAGCAGCGTAAACGCCGTGCGGAGTGGATTCACGCGCAGTTGCTGTAACGACAACCGGATCACGTCGGTGAATCGCATCGCCCGCCTCCTTACTCGTGACGGAGGGCTTCGACCGGATCGAGTTGCGAGGCGCGAATGGCGGGCAGCATGCCAAACGCCACGCCGGTGATCGCGCTGGCAATGAGGGCGGTGGCGACGATGTTCAGAGGCAAGCTGGCCGGAATGGACGTGTTGCTGCGGATGACCCACGCGAGCACAGCACCGATGGCGAGTCCAATCAGCGCGCCAATGCTGGTGAGCGTGGCCGCCTCCACGAGAAACTGCCAACGAATGGTGCCGGCCGTTGCGCCGAGCGCTTTTCGCACGCCAATTTCGCGAGTGCGTTCGGTCACCGAGATCATCATGATGGCCACGACGCCCACTCCGCCCACCAGCAGCGCCACCGCGGAGAGCGCCAGTCCGACCGCGAAGATCGCGCCAAAGAGCTGATCGAATGTCTCTTTAATGCGATCCTGTTCAACCAGATAGAACGACGAGCGCATTCCCGGTTTGAGTCCACGACGTGCCCGCATGGCCGCCATCACCTCATCCATCACCTGACTCTGCGTTGAGGTGGCGAAAGGGCGTACGAGCAGTTTCAAGCCGCCCTTCCAGACGTCCAGCGTGCGCACCGCCGCCTGCAACGGAATGATCGCGCGCGGTGTATCTGGTCCCTTGCCCTCGAGGGATTTGAGAAAACCGGCCCTGGGTTTGTAGATCCCGATGACGGTGAACTGGCGGCCACTGATCATGACCTGTTTGCCGATCGGTTCAGACTCGCCAAACAGTTGCGACTTGAGCGTGTCATTGATCAGCACCACCGGCTGGCCGGCGTCGTACTCGGTGCGCGTGAAGTTGCGACCCGGATCGATGTCCGATGCATCCACCTGCGGCCAGTCGGGGCTGTAGGCGTCGTAGCCCACATTGTCGAGACGAACGTTTTTGTACGCGAAGTTTCCGCCACCGCCCAGCACACCGATGACGTGCGCAATACCCGGAAGTCGACCGATCATCTCCCATTCTGCAAACGAAATGGGCGGGTTGCGTCGGTCAGGACACTTCTCGTCGGTGCCGTCGCACGAGTTGATGCCGCTGCTGCGGCGCTGCACGATGAACGTGGTGGCGCCAATCTCGTCGAGGTCTTTCTGGAACGACGCGCGGATGCCATTCACAACGGCGCCCATCGCCACCACCACAAACACCCCAATCGCGACGCCGGCAATGGTGAGGGCCGCGCGCACCTTATTGGTCCGAATGGCCTCGAGTGCCATCCCCACGCCTTCAAACACCAACAGGACCCGATTCATAGGAAGCTATTCCTGACGCAGGGCGGCGATGGGATCGAGCTGCGACGCGCGGCTCGCAGGGTACAGTCCGGCCGCGATGCCAACGCCAGCGCCAGTAATGATGGCGACCGCGATCGACCAGGGCGCGACCGCAGCGGGAAGGGGCGTGAGCGCTGCAATGAGTTCGGCGAGACCAAGGCCAAGTAGAATGCCGATGATGGCACCCAGCGTGCTGAGCGTCGCCGCTTCGACCAGAAACTGCGACATGATGTCACTGCGCTTTGCGCCTAACGCCTTCCGTACGCCAATCTCACGCGTGCGCTCGGCGACGGCCACGAGCATGATGTTCATGATCACCATCGCGCCGACGATGAGACTGATGGCCGGGAGCGCGGTGCCAAAGAGGATGAGACGACCCTTGAGCTCCTTGATAAAACCGAAGGCCGCATCCTGCGTGACCAGTCCAAAATTATCTGGCTCACTGGCCCGCAAACCTCGCAGGCCGCGCAGTGCACCGCGTGCCGCCTCCACACCTTCGCCCAAGTCTTCCTGGCGCGCCGACTGCACGATTAACGAGGAGATATCTCGTTGCGGACGGATGATTCGTCCCATCGGCGACGTGTACGGCGCGATGGCTAACCGGTCCAGTGAGAATCCAAACACCGAGCCTTGCTTCTCAATGACGCCGATCACTGTGAACGGCACACCGGCAATGCGCAACTCACGTCCTTCGGGATTGAGATCCGGGAAAAAGTGGTCTGCCACTTCCACCCCGATCACCAATACCGTCGCGCCCGCGCGGACTTCCTGATCGGAAAACGCCCGGCCCTTCTCTATCGCAAACGTCTTGATCTGGAAGTAGTTCGCATCGGTGGCCACCGTTTGCACCTGTCGCGGGCGTCGGCCCGGTGCGGATGCGTACTTGAACGACTCGCTGGCAATACTCGAATTCATGCCGGACGGAATGGCGGCGCGTACCGCCTCGACGTCACTCATGCGGAGCAGGGGGTTTCGCTGCGCAGTGCGGGCGTCAGATCCCCGGTGGCCCCCGGGACCGACATTGTTGAATCGGCGGAGCGTAAACGTGTTCTTGCCGATCAACCGCCCAGCGAAATCCTCTTCCACGTAGCGCCCCATGCCTTCGACAATCGACACGACAGCGATGAGGAACATGACACCGATCGTCACGCCAAGCAGCGTAAATGCGCTCTTCAGCTTTTGAACACGAAGCTGGGACAAGGCCAGACCGATGGCATCGCGGGTTTTCACTCGTCAAAAATAACATGGCGCGCTCTACTCGTGTCGCAACGCCTCCACAGCCATGCCAGAAAATGCCCCCAAGTCCAGTCCCACCGAAACGGCATGCTATTCATACCGCAGCGCGTCGACGGGATCCAGCCGCGACGCGCGCGAGGCTGGTACGAGGCCGAACAGGATTCCCGTGAACGCGCTGGCGCCGAGTGCCGCGACCACCGCCATCGGTGGAATCGATGCGTCGATTGGTGAGAAGTTGCGAATCGCAACCGCCGCCAGCCATCCGACGAACAGTCCTATCGCACCGCCAATACCGGTGAGCGTTGCCGCTTCGACGAGAAACTGCCACAGAATCGTGCCGCGCGTGGCGCCCAGAGCTTTACGCACACCGATCTCGCGCGTGCGCTCGGTCACGGAGATCATCATGATGGCCACTACGCCAACGCCGCCGACGATCAGCCCCACGCCGGACAGGGCGATCATCACCAAAAAGAACAATCCGAAAATCTGGTTGTAAGTGTCGAGTAGCTTATCCTGCGTGATAATGGCGAACGATGACTCCTGCGACGGACGCAGTCCACGCTGGCCGCGAATAGACGCGGTCACGTCATCAACTACCTGGTCGCGCAATGCGTCGCCGCGGGGCTTGACTGCCAGTCCCACGCCACTCGCGCGCGCGCCGAGATAGCGAATGAGCGCTTGCACCGGCACAACGGCCTTAGGACGCTCGCCGCCCGATAAAAAACTGGCATTGTCTTTGTAGACGCCGATGACTTCGAAGGGTACGCCGTTCAGCATGATACTCTTGCCAATCGGATTAAGGTTGTCCAACAAGCGTTCCGCCATGAGGGTGGAAATCACCGCCACCCGCGCGCCGGTACGCGCTTCCGCGCTCGTAAACGCGCGTCCAGGAAACACATCGGGCGCACTGATGCTGGTCCACTCGGCCGAATACCCCTCGACACTGGTGCTCGACAGCGCGCGATCGCGATACTTGGCGGCGGCCGACCAGTCCAACCGTTCGCCCACCGATTCGATAGTGCTCAGGCGACGCAACGCCTCGATTTCATTGGGGCGAATGGGCGGATTACGCAGCCACGCGCAGGTATCATCCGAGCCGTCGCACCCCTCGAACGAGATGGGATAGCGACTGACGAAAAACGTGGTCGGCCCAGTGCTGGCAAAGTCGCGTGCGACCGACTGATTGATGCCGTGGATAGTCGCGGAGATGGCCACGACGACGAACACGCCCACGGCGATGCCAAGGATGGTGAGACCGGCCCGCACTTTGTTGGCGCGACACGCGTCGATCGCAATGCGCACACCTTCGCTGACGGCAAAGAAACGGAATGATCCAGGTGCCATGTGCTACTCCTGCCGCAAGGCGTCGATAGGATCGAGCCGCGACGCGCGACTGGCCGGGTATACGCCGGAAATAATGCCAACCCCTGCACCAAGTGCGACACCCACGACGATCGACCAGGGCGCCACGCTGGCTGGCAACGGCGTTACCGCCGCGAGGAGTTGCGCCAGTGCCACCCCGAGCGCCACGCCGATGGCCGAGCCGACGGTTCCGAGTGTTGATGCTTCGATGAGAAATTGCGCCAGAATATCGCGACGACGCGCGCCGAGTGCCTTGCGGATACCGATCTCGCGGGTGCGTTCGGACACGGCCACGAGCATGATGTTCATGATCACGATCGCGCCGACCACGAGGCCAATTGCCGGGAGCGCGATGCCCGCCAGCACCAGATACCGCTTGATCTTATTCCAGAACTCCAACGCGGAGTCTGCGGTTTGTAGTGAGAAATCATCCTTCTGGCTGGGCCGCAAACGGTGCACGCCACGCATGCTGGCGCGAACGATCTCCATCGTCTCCCGCATGGCGATTTCGCTGGGGGCTTGAATCGCCACGGCATCCACGATGTTGGGACGCGAGTTCAGCAAACGACGCGCCGGGGATCGCCAGGAGGTGACGAGAAAGTTGTCGAACGACATGCCGAACACCTTCCCCTGCGATTCGGCGATGCCGACGACCGTGTAGGGCACGCCGCCCATCTTGAGATCACGTCCGATGGGATCCAATCCCGGAAACAATCGCTCGGCGGCGTCGGGTCCCAGTACCACGGATTTTTCGCCGCGCGCGAGCTCTTGGTCTGACAGTGGGCGGCCCACCGTGACACCCAGCTTCTTGATTTCGAAGTACTGGCCGTCCACCGCAAAGACCCGCACCTGACGCGCCTTGCCGCCAACCGACGAGGTCGCGGCCACTTGGTCTTCACTTACGAGATACCACTTGACGTCGGCAGGAAGATCGCGAACCACGGG
>JANLVM010000269.1:0-1724 GCA_031364015.1 Gemmatimonadaceae bacterium | reverse complement strand
CGCGTCGGGCATGCGCGCTCCGGGACCGGGGAGCGCCGAGCATACGCGAGAGCCGCGCGACGGCCGTCACCATCGCATTGCGCGACAGGCCATTCCGACGCAACGTCCGCTCTCGCGGCCGAACAAATCAGAGGTTTTGCGTCGCGCAGCCGACGCCAAACCTCCGTTGAACTGAACCGCGGCGGTCCCGCTATGGTGTTTGCAGCGCGCGCGCGCTCGCCGCCATGGGGCGTGGCGCACCGGTGCGGTGTTCGGTGTGCGGGGTCGACGCGCTTTTCGACCGGCGCAGGGGGGCGGGCCGCGCCGTGACGACTGGTATGATGCGCACGAAACGCTCGAGCCTCTCGTCGCTCATGGCAGCGGTGGGCGGTGGCGCACGACGCGTCCGCGCATCCGGGGAAGCGGTGCGCGTGGGGTGGCGGTGGTCCCCGTGGCGGCGGGTCGGCTGACGAGAGCGCAGATCATGGCGGTCGCGCCATCACGGTGACGTCGCGTGTGCGAACGAGTCGCCGTGTGCGGTAGACGTGCCCTTGCCCACACTCGGCGCACACCGGCACGGGCGGTACGAGGAGCAGGGACGGTGCCCGCTCCACATGAACAACGGCGACCTTCGGCACGGGGGCGAGCTGCTGTTGCAGCTGCGCCCGCGTCGCCGCCGCGCGCGGGCGCCAGAAGCCATAGTACCGCACTTTGTGAAACCCGCGCGGCAACACGTGCTGCAGGAACCGCCGCAGAAACTCCTCGCCCGGGAGCGTCATCGTGCGCCACGCCCGCGCCGTCGCATCCTGATAGCGAAACGTCACCGTCGTCGCATCGACCCGCACGATGCGCGCATCCGTGATGGCGACGCGATGCACGTACCGCGCGAGATAGCGCAACACCACGCCTTCCCCCTGCACGGTGGGCTTGGCATACACCACCCATCGTTGCTTCCACACGACCGGCGGCACGGGGACGTCGGGGAGCACGCGTTTCCAGCGCGCCAGAAAGCGCGCGCGAAACCCGACCGACAGCGCGCGCACCGGCACCAGGTAGTGGCCGCGTGCTCGGCGCCACGTCACGCCATCGGGCGCCAGCGCGCCGCCCGGCACCAGGCAGTGTACATGGGGATGGTACCCGCGCGTGCGGGTCCACGTATGCAGCACCGCGAGGATGCCGACGGTACCACCGAGAGAGTGCGGATCGGCGGCGAGCGCCTGCAACGACTCCGCCGCCGTCTGCATCAACGCCCCTAACAGCACGTGCGGATGCGCCCGCACGATCGCGCGGACCTCGGCAGGGAGCGTGAACACCACATGGAAGTAGGGCACCGGCAGCAGCTCGGTCTCGCGCGCGGCAAGCCACGCGCGCGTACTCACGCCATGACACGAGGGACAACTGCGATTCCGGCAGGAGTGATAGACGTAATGCTCCACGCCGCACGCGTCGCATTGCGTGACGTGCCCACCCATCGCGGCGGTGCGACAGGCCGCGAGATCGTCGAGCGCACGCCGATGGCCCGCCGGCATCGCGGCGCCGAAGCGCGCCGCATACGCCGGCCCAAATTGCCGCACGACCGCGGCCACGGTCATGCCCGCGCCCGGTGACGCGCCCGGCCGCTACAAGGTGGCCATGAGCGTGTTCACCGTGGCATGCAGTGCACTCGTGACCATCGGCGTGATATGCGTGTACACGGCGGTCGTCGCGGGACTTTGATGCCCGAGTAACTCCTGAATCGTGCGCAG
>JANLVM010000262.1:0-7878 GCA_031364015.1 Gemmatimonadaceae bacterium | reverse complement strand
TAGTGCTCTACGGACAGGCTGCGAAGCGACCTGCTGCGCCCGTTGTCGCGAAGGCGCCAATCGCGAAGGCGCCAATCGCGAAGGCGCCAATCGTGAAGGCGCCAATCGCGAAGGCGCCAATGATGGCGTCGGTCGACAGCGCGCTCTTCTCGGGCCTCAAGTACCGACTGGCCGGCCACTCGCGCGGAGGACGAGCGACGGTTGTCACGGGTGTGCCGTCGCAGCCGCGAACGTTTTACATGGGCGTTGCCAGCGGCGGTGTGTTTCGCACGACCAACGGTGGTGAGAGCTGGGAGCCCATTACCGATGGCAAGATGCCGGTGGGCTCTATCGGTGCGATCGCCGTGGCGACGACGAATCCCGATATCATCTACGTGGGGACCGGCTCCGACGGCGTGCGCAGCAATGTGTCAACCGGTCGCGGTGTGTATCGCACCAACGATGGTGGCAAGAGCTGGCAGTTTGCCGGCCTGTACAACGTGGGTCAGATTGGCGCGGTGCGTATTCACCCGTCCAATCCTGATGTGGCATGGGTCGCCGCGTATGGCGACATCTTCAAACCCAACGTCGACCGCGGCGTGTTCAAGACCATCGACGGTGGCAAGTCGTGGAAGAAGACGCTGTACTTGAACGACAGCACCGGTGCCATGGATGTGGAATTGCAGCCCGGCAATCCGAATGTCGTTTTTGCGTGGATGAATCGTATCGAGCGCAAGCCATGGACGATCATCTCGGGTTCGCGTGAAGGGGGCTTTTACAAGAGCACCGACGGCGGCGACACATGGACGAAAGGTGGTGCAGGCCTTCCATCCGAACTGATCGGCAAGGGCAACCTGGCGGTGACGGCGGCCAATCCGCAGCGCATGTATGCGCTCGTCGAGGCGTTGCCGGGTGGCGGACTGTATCGCTCGGACAATGCCGGTGCGAACTGGGCACTGGTGAACACCACGCCCGGTTTGACGCAACGGCCGTTCTACTACACCACACTGGGCGCCGATCCGACCAACGCCGACGTGGTGTACGCCGGTGCCGAAGGATTCTGGAAGTCGGTGGATGGCGGCAAGACGCTCGCCACGATGCGCACACCGCACGGCGACAATCACGACATTTGGGTGAACCCGACCAACGGGAACACGATGGTTCAGGCGAACGATGGCGGTGCCAACGTCTCGTTTGACGGTGGTCGTACGTGGTCGACGCAAGAGAATCAGCCGACCGCCGAGTTTTACGGCGTGTGGATCGACAACAAGTTCCCGTACAATCTGTACGCGGCGCAGCAGGACAACTCGACGTACCAGGTGGCGGCGTTCACGGATCCCGCCAACAGTATCATGCGAACTGGCCCGGGTTGCGAAACCGGACCGATCATTCCGCATCCGACACTGCCAAACATCATCTATGGGTCGTGCAAGGGGCAGTACCAGTACATGAACACCGAAAGCGGGCAGACCCGGAACTACTGGGTTGGCGGACAGTCGTTGTACGGCAACGCCGGACAAGATCTGATCTTTCGCTTTCAGCGCGTGTCCCCCATGGCCGTGTCGCCGCACAATCCGAACGTGCTGTATTATGGCTCGCAGTATCTGCATCGTACGATCGATCGCGGTGTGACCTGGCAGAAGATCTCACCCGACCTCACGGCGTTTCCCAAGTGCTGTCAGGGCGCGAGTGGTGAGCCCATCACGCGCGACGTGACTGGCGAAGAGTTCTTCAGCACGCTGTATGCGATCACGGAATCGGCCGCCGAGCCTGGTGTCATTTGGACCGGTGCCAACGACGGACCGTTCCATGTGACGCGCGACAACGGCAAGACGTGGAAGAACATCACGCCGAAGGACTTGGCGTGGGGCGGCCGCGTGGCATGGATAGAATCGTCGCCGCATCGACGCGGATCGGCATACTTCGCTGTGTACCGGTACCTGCTGGGTGACTATGCGCCGTACATCTATCGCACCGACGACTACGGGGCGACGTGGAAGAAGCTCACCGACGGGAAGAATGGTATTCCGGCCGACTGGCCGACGCGCGTGGTGCGAGAGGATCCGAGCCGCGAAGGTTTGTTGTACGCGGGCACTGAGTTCGGCATGTTCGTGTCGTTCAACAACGGTGGGAACTGGCAGTCATTCCAGTTGAACCTGCCAAATGTACCGATCAACGACATCAAGGTGCACAAGAAAGACCTGGTCATTGCCACGCAGGGTCGCTCGATGTGGATTGTCGACAATCTGTCGGCGCTGCATCAGATCACGCCACAAACATCGACGCAGGCGGCAAAACTGTTCACACCGCGTGACGGCTATCGCACCGCGACGGCTGCCGCGTATCTCGGACCGCAGGTTGAGTATTTCCTGCCAGCGACGCCGAGCGATACGGTCCGCGTGGAGATCCTGGATGCGGCCGGCACGTCCGTGGCCAGCTACCGCAGCGACATGCCGGCGGCTCCGGCTGGTGGCGGACGCGGTGGTCGCGGCGGCGGCGGTGGCGGTGATCCCGACGACCCAGACGCCGCGATGGCCGAAGGTCGTCCGGGACGTGGTGGTGGTGGTGCTCCGTCGAATATCGTGACCAAGAATGCGGGACTGAATCGATTTGTGTGGAGCGTGTCCGCGGCCAACGGGCTCGGTGTGCCACCGGGTCAGTATCAGGCGAAGCTGACGGTCGGCAACGTGACGCAGACCGCGCCGTTCACGGTGCTCATCGATCCGCGGCTCGCGTCGGAAGGCGTGACGGTGGCCGACCTCAAAGAGCAGTTCGATCACAACACCAGAATGCGTACGTTAGTCGCTGACGCGAACAGCACGGTGCAGCGCGCTCAAGCTGCAGAAACGCGACTCCGTTCGGCGACTGGTGCCGCAGCCGACACGTTGTCCAAGGTCAAGACGGTTTCCGAGAAGCTCAACACGCAGCCAGTTCGGTATGGGAAGCCGGGACTGCAGGCGCACATCACGTACTTGTCCAGTATGACGGCGCGCGGCGATCAGAAAGTTGGTCGTGATGCGCTTGATCGGTATCAGGTGCTGCGGAAGGAGCTTGATGCCGCGATCATGGAGTTGAACAAGGCGTTGGGAGTGGGCAAGATCCAGTAGGCGGGAACCGGGAAACGCCGGGCGGGTGTAATCCCCGTCCGGCGTTTCGATTTCCCAGTCCGAGTGCGCATGAATCCTGTCAGACCACTGCCGTTGGCATCGCCATTGGTGCGGTGGCATCTGCGCCATGTCGTGGTGATCTGGGTAGGCGTGCGAGTGATCGTAATGATGGCGCTGGCTGGAGTTCCTTTCGGTCGCACGATCAGCGCACCTCCGATTCCATTCACGACGATGTTGACGGGCGCGAGTGCCACGTTCGTGTCAGTCATCCTCACTGTCGCGCTAGCGACGCTTGATCGACGTCGCATCGGCGCCCCGCTGTTGTTCGCCAACATGGGCTATTCGGCGTGGTGGCTCACCATCACGACGGGCGCGATCTTGGTAATCAGCGAGCTGGTGTTGCGCGTTGCCATGTATGTCGTAGCTCGTGCAACGGCATGACCACCAGGCTGCCCCTCGAAGCGGACAGCGTCAGCAAGACCTTCGGCGACCGGCGCGTACTCACATCCGCCTCCCTGCGCGCGGCGCCCGGCCTGCTCACGGGACTGCTCGGGCGCAATGGCGCTGGCAAGACGACTCTCTTGCGCATTCTCGTGGGCATGATCGCGCCGGACAATGGGGTCGTGCGGGTGGATGGGGTGGGACAGTTGCGCGTGCGCCTGCCGCAGCTGGCGATGCGTGGCGTGTTTTTTCTGCCAGCCCGTGCGCTATTGTTGCCGAGCCTGCGCGTGATCGATCAGCTGCGCGCGGTGCGCGACCGTTTCAGCGCCGCGGTTGACCTCGACGGTTTGACGTCATTGCTGGGCATCGCGGAACGGGTGGGCCAGAAAGCCTCAACGCTGTCGGGCGGAGAAACACGCCGCGCAGAGTTGGCGGTCGCGTTGGCACGCGAGCCCCGTGTGCTGGTCGCCGACGAGCCACTGCGCGGCATCACGCCCATCGATGCCGACGTTTTGATGGGAGCCATGCGGGCGTTCGCGCAACGCGGGGGCGCCGTGGTGATCACGGGGCACGAGTTGCCGCTGCTGCTACCGCATCTCGATCGGGTGACGTGGTGTCACGCGGGTGCCACGCGCGAATTCGAGTCAGTGGCGACGGCGGAGGCAGACTTTGTGTTTCGGCGGGATTTCATGCCGTAGCGCGTCCTCGCCTATCGCGACAGACGCGCCGCGCGCAGCTCCGCGAACTCGGCGTACTGGTCGGTCGCCACGAAATCTACGCCAGCCGCAATCACCGCCTGCCAGCGCGCGCGCGCTGCGCCGACGGTGCCGAAGTTATAGTAGGCCGAATAGCCGCGATCACGTGATACGGCGAACCCGTCAAGCGTGTAGAAGCGGATGAACAACTGTTGCTCGTGCGCCTGACGAACGAACGACGCGAGTCGAATAGAGTCCTGAGCAATCCACGAACCCGCGTTCCTCTGTCCACCCTCCTCGATCACGCTCCACGGGAAGTTCACCCACCGGGCAAAGTTGTCCGCTGCGACGTCGATGTGTTGGGCCGCGGTCATACGCATAGCGCGGCGTGTGCGTTGTGCTTTCGTCTTGCCAGCCACCGGCGCGGGACGAATTGCACCGAACATGCGCAGTCGTGAGCCAACCGGTACGTCGTGGTGAAATCGGCGGCGTTGTGCCGTGTCCGAGCCCGCAAGCACCAAGAGCGGTCCGATCTCAAAGGGTTCCACGCGATCGGCGATCGGCGAACGCAACGCGGTGGTGAGCCACGACTCGTACTCCCCGAGGAGCGACCACACGTAGTCCAGATGTGGCGGCAGGTTGTCCTTGAAATCAAGATTGAGTATCACCAACGGCCACGTTTCGCGACGATCCTCGAGCAATGCTTGCTCCATGAGCGGCCGGATGCGCTCAAAGAAATGCGTTCGGAGTGTCGGCGCGCCGGCTAACGCGTCGTCATCGTGCGCCACCACAGACGTGTACGACGATTCACGTCGCGGTCTCGACCAGAAAAGATCCTGCTCGATGGCGATTGGAGTGCCGGTCGCTAAAGCGCGATCGAGGCGGTCGGCCCAACGGCCTCGCTCGGGATACGCATTGTGCGCGTCGAGCAGTACGCGGGCTCCGGGCGCGAATCCCGATTGATACGCGCGAGCCGGAATTGCCAATCGCGATGCCGACGCGGCGGTAGCTGCCAGCGCCAGTACCGTGATGCATAGCGCGGCGGAACGCCGACCCGCCAACAGACCGCTCATTGCACTATCGCCGCAACGGAATCCAATTGCGATTGACGAGCTCGCGATAGCGCATGGGGCGCGCGAATGCGGTATCGGCGACGAATGTGCTCATGCTCTGTAGCAGCTGCGTTGCGTGGTACTCCGTCGTGGCTTCGGGATGACCATAGCCGCTGCCGAAGTAGCTGCGGATCATGACGGCGCGCGCATCGCGGGGCAACGCCCGCACGCTGGTTGCATACGCGTTGAATCGCCCGTCTCGCATGAGATAGTCTTCGACATTCGACACGTAGAGCACCGATACGCGCTCGGTGATCTCGGCGAGAAACCGCGTGATGCCCGGCAGCGTTCGAGGGCCTGCCAAATCACCAGTAACCGGTACGATGAGATTGTTCGCCTGCATGGACTTGAGAAACTGGAAATCCTCTTCAGCGACGAGAAATCCACGCATCCGGTTATCGGCATCGTGTTCGAGCACGAGCTGTCGAAGCGTCGGATAGTACGGTTGCGGTGCGCGCCCCGTGGTGGTAAAGCGCAGCGACAATCCCTCATTGATAAAGGTGTCGTGAAACCGGCCGATCGTGGCAAGATCTTGCACTGACAGCGGAACGCCGCTGCGCTGCACTTCGTCGCGAACGATCGCGCGAGCCCGCTGGGCGCTCTCGGTGGCGACCGGCGTCGAGTCGATCCATGCAACCAACTGGCGAATCGGGCGATCGGTCATCCGCGCGATTGTTTCGGGCACCGGTCGCCCTGTCCAGAGCGCCAGAAACTCGGCCCGATTGCGCGCGCGCGCGAACAGCGCTTTGTACATCAGGTGTTGCAGCATATTGTCGCGACGGATGTCGACAATGAACGCAATGCGTGGTCGAACGCGGGCTATATACGTGAAGTTCTGATCGGGACCGACGCCGATGTACGCTCCGCCCCGAACGCCGAGACGTTCCATGGCACCGAGTACTTGCTGATAGCCTTGCTCATTGGAGATCAGGTTGTCGGTGTTGAAGTAGCCGCCCGCATCGGACAATCGCCGGATCAGGCCGGCGAAGTCAGGGATGCGGTCCGGAGCGCTTCGCGCCACGGCGGGAGCCGCCACGGCGGGAGCCGCCTGACTTTGAGCGGCGGCGCTCTGGGTAGACGAAATCGCGAGAAAAAGTGTCAAGGCGGCAAGGCCGCGGGCGAACCGGAGGATCATAGTATTGGTCGCGGGAGGTGTCTGTCGCGTCGCCGTGAAAAGGATCGTATGTTCCGGTCGAACGCTACCCCATCGAGGACTCTGATGATCCGCAAGCTGACTGCTTTCTGCGCGACGGCGATCGTGCTCGTGACCGCGCCAACACTTTCCGCGCAATCCGTGCCCTCGATTGAGCCGTTCATGTCGCCGGCGTCGCCATTGACACTGGTGTCGGCGCGCAAGGCCGATCGCCTTGCCTGGATGGTCTACGATCGCGGCCTGCGGAACGTGTATACGGCGGCGGCTCCCGCGTTCAAACCGGTGCGACTCACGAACTTCTTGAAGGATGACGGCACCGATCTCACGGATGTCGAAATCTCCGCCGACGGATCGATGATTGTCTTTGTGCGAGGTTCGGCGCCCAACCGTTTTGGATGGGTGGCCAATCCGTCGCACAGCCCCGATGGCTCTGAGCGCGCGATCTGGGCGGTGCGTGCGACGGGAGGACCCGCATGGCGTGTCGCCGAGGGAGGCGCGCCCGAGCTGTCACCCGATGGTCGTCATGTGCTGTATGTGAAGGATGGACAGATCTACCGCGCGCGCGTGGTGCGCAGCGGTCCGCCGACATCGATGGACACAGGCGGCATTCCGTATATCAGGGAGTGGGGCCGCAACGGCTCTCCGCGCTGGTCACCCGATGGACGGAAGATTGCGTTTGTCAGCGACCGCGAGAATCACGCGTTCGTTGCAGTGCTTGACGTGGCGACGCGAAAGGTGACCTACATCGCACCGAGCGTCGATTGCGATGGCGGACCTACGTGGTCGCCCGATAGCAAACGAATTGCGTTCTATCGTCGTCCGGGCACGCCATTCGGATTGCAGGCGCAGAATGGGCAGGGCGGGATTGGCAATCCTGCGGGGCCGGCAACCAATCCCAATGCGGCACGGCCGCCGGGGAATCCGTCCGGCGGTTGCGGAGGTGGTGGGTTTGGCGGCGGCGGCCGCGGTGGTGATGGCGCGACGCTGGGCGCATCACGTCAAGACAGCTCGCGCGGCAGCATGCGTGGCTCGCCCGGTTTCTATTCAGCGACTTTTTCGGGTGGTCATACCCTGTCACTGATGATCGCCGACGCGGAGTCGGGCGAGGCCAAAGAGTTCTGGCACAACGCGCCGCGAGACAGTGTCTTCACGACCGCCGCCAACATGGAGTGGGCCGGCGAGCAGGTGATCTTTCCGGTCACATTTCCAAAGGACGAGTGGGATCGCTGGTATTCCATCAGTGTGAATGGCGGCGCACCGGTGCGACTCACGACAACGGACGGACAGATTGAAAACGCGACGTCATTGGCACTGTCGCGGGATGGTGGCAAGACCTTGTTCTACTGCACCAACGCCACGGATATCGAGCGTCGGCACATCTGGATGGTGCC
>JANLVM010000256.1:0-2205 GCA_031364015.1 Gemmatimonadaceae bacterium | reverse complement strand
ATGCTGTTGGGTATCGTCGCGTTGCGCGCCGGTCAGGGTCGCAAAGTGGTGTACGACGGCGCCGCCATGAACATCACCAACATTCCCGACGCCAATCAGTATCTGACGCGACAGTACCGGAAGGGATGGGAGCTGTGATGCGCATACGCCGCGTGGCGCTTGCCGTGGTGGCAAGCGCCAGCGCGACAGGCATGTGGGCGATGGCTGCACAAGCGCAGCCGACACCAAGCTCACCCTACGCGGTGTCCGCACCCGCCCCGGTTGGATTTGATCGGGCGCTTGCACAGCGCACGGCGCTGGTGCATCTCACGCGGCTTATCGCACTCAACACGCAGAATCCGCCGGGCAACGAGCTACTCACCGCGCGGTACTTCGACTCCGTGTTTGCGACAATTCCGGGTGTAGAACGTCATGTGCTGGAATCGGGCAACGGTCGGGCCAATTTCATTGCGAGATTGCGTGCCACACGACCATCGCAGCGCCCGGTGATGATCATGGGTCACATGGATGTGGTGAATGTGGACAGCACCAAGTGGACCACGCCAGCGTTTACGGCAACCCTTCGCGGCACCGGTGATACGCAGTATCTGTACGGTCGCGGAGCGATTGACGACAAGGGCATGCTGGCGACGGCAACGGCAGCGTTGCAACAGCTCGCGTTGCAGCGGGATCGGCTTGACCGCGACATCATCTTCCTGGCGACCGCCGCCGAGGAAGGTGGGCCGGAGGTTGGCGTCGCTCTCGTGCTCGCGAAACACTTCGACCTTATCAAGGATGCGGAGTTTGCGCTCAACGAGGGTGGCCGAGTTCGCGTGGCCGATGGTCGGGTGATGTCGGTGAACATTCAGACGACGGAGAAACTCTCGTACAACATTGTGGCGACGGCGCGCGGCACCAGTGGACACGCTTCGGTACCGCTCCCGTATAACGCATTGGCAGCGTTGGCGCGCGCGGTCCCGCGCGTGCATGCGTGGAAGGCGCCGGTCAAGCTGAACAGCATTACGCGCATATACTTTGAACGGTTAAGCCGGATTGAAAGGAATCCCGTCATGAAAGCGGCGATGTTCGCCATTTCACGACCCGGTGCAACTCCGGCGCAGATCGATCGCGCGGCGGCCATCTTGTCGCGCGTACCGCTTCACAACGCCATCGTGCGCACCGCACAGTCACTCACCTTGATGACTGGTGGCATTCGCAACAACGTCATTCCGTCAGAAGGCACGGCGACATTCAATACGCGCGTGCTTCCCAACGACGATGTGAACGCGATCGTGGCAGCGTTCAATCGGGTTGGCGGCGAAAAGCAGGTGACATTCGCGCTCAGTGGTGCGCCACGAACGGCGCCGCCAGTCTCTCCAGTGACCAGCCCACTCTATGAAGCGATGGACGCATCGGCGCTGGCGATGGTGCCAACCACGACGGTCATTCCGTTCATGTCCACCGGCGGCACTGATGGCGCCGCGCTGCGCGCGAAGGGCATTCCGACGTACGGCATTTTACCGATGCCGCTGCCGATGGAAGACGAACTCCGCATGCATGGTGACAACGAGCGCGTGCCGGTGCCGGCGCTTGGATGGGCGGCGGAGTTCCTGTACCGAACCCTGCAGCGCGTCACCGCGCCCAGCGCGAAGCCAACCGGCGCTACTTCGCGCTGATGTCTTTCTCGAGGCGCGCCAGACGCGCCTCGAGCGCTGCGAGTCGTGCGTCGGAATGCATTGGGACACTGGCTGCGACAGCAACCGCCCGCGGTTGGCGACGTACTGCGACCGCGCTGCCCGTTGATTCTGGCGACACCGAGCGAAAGAACCAGCGGCCAAGGGCGCCCAACCAGAGTGTCCGAAACACGCGCTCCCACAGCGGCATGCGCAATGGACTCCGCATGAGCAACACCATGCCGAATCCGAACAACACCAATCCGGAGAACAGCATGATGACCGCTGGCAACGGGGTCTGGTAGTTGCCCGGAACCCCCGTGCGAAGTGACCATGCCCCGCGGACCAACACCACGGAGGTCAGCACCATGAAGGCGCCCATACGCACGGTGCGTTTTCGTCGGCCTACGACGTCCGCGTCCAGTCGCAGCTGCGGGGGGCGCGCCCCGCGCGCAACGGCGGGTTGTGGGAGGCCCCCCAAGAGCGCCGGGGGGGGGAATACAAGACCAAACCCGCGCCGCCCGGCCACGCGGGGTTTGAGGGTGGGGACCAC
>JANLVM010000070.1:0-2179 GCA_031364015.1 Gemmatimonadaceae bacterium | reverse complement strand
GTAACCCACGCCGTCCTTGAACACCGTGACGACGTTGCGGATCACCGACGGAGTCGCGCCAAGGTCGCCGCGCAACACCACCAGATCCGCCCGTTTGCCGACTGCTATGCTGCCAAGCTTATCGGCCACGCCGAGCACCTTTGCGCCGTTGAGGCTCATGATCTGCACCACCTGTGGCGGAGTAAACCCCGCCTCGATCAGCAGCTCGTAGTTCCGCTGGTCGCCGAACCCCGCCAGCGCGCCGCCAATACCGGTGGGGTCTACCCCTGCAGCGAGCAGCCCACCGGCGGCAACAAATGCGCGCTCGAAAGCCATCGCCTTGTGCAACACCTCTACGGTGTATTGGCTGTTCGTGCTGTTGTCGATCTGATCGCGCATGCGCATGTACGACTCACGCACATCCGGCGCCATCAGTTCCAACATGCGTTCGTCTTTGGTCGGACGTTTCGGCACGAACGGTTCGTACACGGCGAGCGTCGAGGTCATCGACACCTTCTTGTCGACCATCGCGCGAATCACCTGCTGCGCACTTGAGCCGTTCGGATCCATTGCACCAAGGCTGACGACGTTGTCCACGGGGCATCGATCAGCCACCTTGTTCGCGGCAAAATCCGACGAGGCCATGAGACCGTGCTCGAGATTATCGATGCCGAGCGCCACGGCTTCCTTGTAGCTCACACTGCACAAGTGACCGGTGACCTTGAGCCCGCGCTTGTGCGCTTCATCGATCGCGGCGCCTAATGCCGCCCGGCTGATATCGGCGTAGGCCTTGAGCCATCCCATGCCTTCCGACGCCCAGTAGGCCACGAAGCGGCGCGCGGCTTCGGGCGTTGTGATCGCCGCCATACTGCCCGCGCTCCCATCCTCGCTGCCCGTGATATATGGCGCCGTCAGGTGTACGCGCGGACCCGCTGTCTTTCCTGCATCGATCATCGCCTTCGTGTTGATCTCCGCGTACGGCGAGCGGCCACCGGTCGTCCGAATGGTGGTGACACCACTCCCCAGGTAGAGCTTCGGCCCGGTATAGCTCATTTGCACGGCGCGTCCGCCCGCAGCGGTATAGAAGAGGTGGTCGTGAATGCCGACCAGCCCGGGGATCACCGTGTGTCCGGCGAGATCTATGACGTGTGCACCCGAAGGCACGCGCACCGTTGCGCTGGCCCCCACCTGCGCGATCGCACCGTTCTGCAGCACGATGGTCTGTCCGGTGCGCGGCGCCGCGCCAGTGCCATCGATGATGGTGACATTCGTGAGCGCGACGACCGGGTGGTCGACGGAAACGAAGTTCCGCACCTGTTGCGAGAGCTGCACTGGCGCTTGTGCGCGTAGTGTTTGCGCGCCGGCGATGAACGTTAACGCACCGACAATTACTCGGCGCTGCATCGGTCGTGTCATGCTGCTCTGCATATCGAACACCTCTCTCGAAAAATGCCTAACGCGGGAGAACCTGGAACTCCATCATCATGTCCGCCGAAAGATGCTCCGCAATATGGCAGTGCAACATCCATCGGCCGGGATTCGACATCTCCACCAGCAACTCCACCGTCGTCCCCGCTGGCAGGAGCACCGTGTCCTTCCAGACCCGATTCTCCTGAGGCACACCATTCACGTTCAGCACAAGGAAACGCTGCCCGTGCAGGTGAATCGGGTGTTGCATCGCATGAAAGCTTGCCCGTTCATTGGATAGACGCACCTTGACGACATCGCCGACGGTGAATTTCCAGTCGTCGATGGCCATGTTCTCCTTGCCCGTGCGCGGATCGCGTACCAACCAGGTCACCTGTCCCGCGGTTGACGCCCAGTTCATATGGGGCATCGTGCCACTCCATTCGACCGGCGCGAAGTAGATGGAGTCGAGCTCCATGAGCGCACGTGTGACAAACGGCAGGTCGCGCGTGCGCAGAGCGAGCACGAGTTCGCGGTCTACTGCGCGATCGAAATGCCGACGGTAGCGCGCAATGTCAGATGTTACGGCCGTATCCGATCGCTGCAGGGCGAACGATGCCGAGAGATTCGGTGTTGCCGGCGCCTCCCCGACGCGCACGATCCCCAGGGTATCCTTCTCCTGAAAGAACCGTCCGAACAGATGATCGAGTCCGCGCACGCGATTGACCAGCGCTGCCTGTCCTGGCTCATCGAATCGCACGTGGATCACATAACGTTCGGCCGGCGCAATCAC
>JANLVM010000144.1:0-4465 GCA_031364015.1 Gemmatimonadaceae bacterium | reverse complement strand
CGCGTCGTAAATCCAACGCGGGCGCTCGGCGGAAGGCGTCCACGACGGCCACGTCCTCCACGCCGTCGACGGTTCGGCGACCGCCAGGACGATGCCGCCTCGCGAGCGTGGCGCGTCAACGACGACGAGCGGAAAAACGCCTTGTCGAAAGTGGGAGATGGCGTCGACGGTACGCGACCCGCCGTCCATTGGTCGCGTGCGCAGCCCGCCAATGGGTACAGGCGTGGGAGCCGGAGCGCCGATGGCTCCCGGCGAGACGGTACCCACCAGTGGCGGCTGACGCTGCGCCGCCGCGACCGGCGCACTCGCCGCGACCAGCATGAAAGCCGTCGACACAGCCGTCGACACAGGCACCGCGAGTGAGACCGGCCACAATCGAGGCATGCAGACTCCTTGTGAACAGGCGGTTTGGACGGGATCGTATGACCTATGTCCTCTCTCCTCACTCCCATGAAACTAGTCGAAAATCTCCACGCTGTGCACCGGTCATGCGGCGTCGCGGTGCTGGCGCTCTGTGCCGTACTGAGTGGGTGCGATCGCCCGCCGGTTGTGAGCGTGAGCGCTGCACCGTACGACGTCGTGATTGCCAACGCTCGCATTGTCGATGGCACGGGCAATCCGTGGTATGCGGGCGATGTCGGGGTGCGAGGTGATCGCATTGTCACGGTGGCACCGCGCGGCGCACTCGCCGCGGCCACCGCGACAACGCGCATCGATGCGGCGGGACTCGTGCTCGCGCCCGGCTTCATTGACATTCAGTCTCACAGTTGGATCCAACTGTTGTTTGCCGACGGTCGGGTGATCGGCAAGGTCGCGCAAGGTGTCACGACCGAAATCCTGGGAGAGGCGACCACTCCTGCGCCGTCGAACAGCCGTGTGGACTCCTTGTATATGGGCGGCGATTTGGACGACAAGCTGATGCTCGCGCGAGTGCCACACTATCGTGGTGCGCGCGGATTCGGCAGCTGGTTGGATTCCATGCAAGCGCACGGCAATGCCGTCAACGTGGGGAGTTATCTGGGCGCCACGACGGTACGCGCGTACGCGATGGGACAGCGCGAGGGCGCCGCATCACCCGCCGAGCAAGACACCATGCGCGCCGTGGTCGCGAATGCCATGCGCGATGGGGCGTTCGGAATCTCGAGTGCGCTTATCTACCCGCCGGGGTCGTACGCGGGGACGTCCGAGCTCATCGAGAACGCGCGGGCCATGGCGCCACTCCACGGCACGTACATCACGCACATTCGCTCGGAGGAGAACAACCTGCTTCCCGCCATGGACGAAGCGCTGCGTATCGGCAAAGACGGGGGCGTGCCAGTGGTGATCTATCACTTCAAGGCGTCGGGACGTGTCTACTGGCCGCTCGCCATTCCAGCGATCGCAAAAATTGACTCCGCGCGTGCGGCCGGGCAGGATGTCAAAGCGACGATGTATCCGTATCCGGCGTCGGGCAACAGTTTGTCGTCGTGCATTCCTGGTTGGGTGCACGCTGAAGGCAAGTTGCTCGATCGGTTGGGCGATGCCACGCTCCGCGCACGTATTCGGCGTGACATGGCCGATCCGGCGCCAACCGCGCCTGCGCTCTGCCAGCAGAATCCTGCCGATGCGTATCAGGTCTCCGGATTCAAGAAAGCCGAATGGAAACGCTTCGAAGGGCTGCGGCTGAACGCGATTGCCAAGGAGTTGGGACTCGACTGGACTGAGGCGGTTATTCAACTGACGATCGGTGAGTCGAACACACTCTCCAAGATCACGTTCGGCATGTCTGACAGCAATGTCGCGCGCATGCTCAGTCGTCCGTGGGTGGTGGTTGGCAGCGATGCCGGCGGATACGATCCCGACACCACGACGGCGCTCGTGCATCCGCGTTCATACGGCACATTCCCTCGTGTACTCGGCAAGTATGCGCGCCAGGACTCGCTGTTCCCTCTCGAGGAGGCGATTCGCAAAATGACGTGGTCCACCGCGCAGATACTGGGGTTGCGTGAGCGCGGCATGATCAAGGAAGGCATGTTCGCCGATCTCGTGATCTTCGACCCGGCCACTATCAGCGATCGCGCGGCGTTCACCGCACCGCACCAACTGGCCGTGGGAGTGCGCGACGTGCTCGTCAATGGGGTGGCGGTGTGGAAGGATGGGAAACACACCGGTGCTACGCCCGGTCGCGCCTTACGGGGGCCGGGGTACGTGGCGAAGCGCTAATACGCGCCCCTCCACTGTCTGGCCGACAGCATTGCCAGCGCGCAGCATATTCTGGTCTTGGTCTTCCGCTTCCTCTTGGACTCGCCTATCCCCATGCGCTCCTCTTTTCCCCTCGTCGCGTCGCCACTTCTCGCTACGCGAGTTTCGATTTCCGCGCTCCTGCTGACGCTGTCCCCTTGGGCCGTGTCCGCACAGTCGCGCGTGCTGCCGAATGCACCGGTCGCGATCGACAGCACCGACCCGGTGGCGGTGATGGTGTCGCGCCTGGACCTTGAACGGTACAAGGCCACCATCAAGGGTCTGACGCAGTTCGGCGACCGGCGGCAAGGTACCGATCGGAATCGCGCCGCTGTCGATTGGATCGAAGCGCAGCTCAAGAGCTACGGCTGCACGAACACTGAGCGCATCACGTACGAGTACAATCCTCCCGCACCGGCGGCTCGACCCGCCGGTGCTGCGGCCGGTGCCGCAGGCACAGCTGGTGGTAGGGCAGGTGGAGCGCCTCGGCCTGCTCAACCGGCCATGTCGTCCGGCGGCGGGCGGGCGCGCGGTATCCGCACCCGGACCGGTGTCAACAACGATTCGCTGCTGCAACCCGATGCGCGTCTGCGAGCGCTCAATGCGCAGCCCAGTACACCGGGTCAGCGTCAGGAAGTTTTCTGCACGAAAATCGGCACGACCCACCCCGAAGAGATGTACATCATCGGTGGACACATGGACGGTATCGGCTGGGGTGAGGCCGCGAATGACGACGCGTCGGGTTCGGCCATCGTGATGGAGCTGGCGCGCATTTTTAGCAGTCCCGATGTGCAGACGGAACGCTCGATTCGCTTTGCGCTCTGGAACAACGAAGAGTCTGGGCTTAACGGCGCTCGCGCGTACGTCGAGCAACGAGCGCCGTTACAAGGGAAGGAAAGCCCAGCGGGTTCGGGCAAATATCCGGAACCCAAGTGGCTGGGAATGATCCAGCACGACATGATGATGTTTGATCATGGCATGCCAAAGGCCGACGGCACGATGGCCAAGGAGCAGCGCCCCGAAGCCGACGTCAACATTGAATTTCAGTCGAATTCAAAGATGGCCGCGCAGTCGCAAACGCTCGCCTGGGCGCTGCACTCGGCGAATGCGAGGTACGCGACCGATTACCCGGCGCAGGTTGGGCCGCACATGACGAACACCGACTCGGGTCCTTTCCAGGATCTGATCGCGTCGGTGAGCCTTCGAGAGAATGAACGCGGAACGCAGGTCGGAAGCGGCTGGGATCCGCACTGGCATCAGCCAACCGACGTCTTTGCCACTTTTAGCGACGCCGATTTCCGACTGGGGCTCAACGCCGCGCAGACGACGCTGGGTGCGCTGGGAAGACTGGCAGGGGCGGCGAAAAAGAAGTAAGGCGCCGAGAAAGGAAGGCTCATGGCCGATTTCGGTACCCTGGGAAATTCTGGCGCAAGCAAAATGCCCTTGATCCCTTCCGGAAACGGCATACTCCTACGCATCATCATGCAGCGCCCGCTCGTCCTAACCTCGCTTCGGCGAACCGAGCAGGCGATGTATCCCCCATTTTCGAAAGGGCGCGCCATGCATTCTCTCTCGCTCCGCTCCAATCCGAGTGGTGCCCATCGTTCTCGTCGTGTGCGGTATTCGTCGATATGGTTGGTCGGCGCCCTGTTCTCTTTTGGCGCCTGCACCGAAGACACACCCGCCGACCCGGTTCGTGTTGCGACCGTCGACGTCAAGCCGCGTTTATCGACGGCGCGCGTTGGTGCGACCCAACAGTTGACCGCGACGGCCAACGATGCGAGCGGCAATCCGATGTCGGGTGAAACGATTACCTGGCGTTCGTCCGAACCCACCGTTGCGACCGTAACGCCGACTGGCCTTGTGACGTTGGTCGGCGCCGGTTCGACGGCGATTCTGGCCAGCGCGCGCGGGACGTCGGGCTTTGCCACGATCGTCTCCGACGCCAACGTGGCTACGGTCTCCGTGTTCCTGCCGAACGGTGCGCTATTCTCGACCGTCAATCTGCCGTTCCCGCAGACATTGCAGCTCTCGGCGAAACCACAGGACGCCAGGGCGGTCGACCTGTTCCGTCCGGTGACGTGGACCACTTCGGCGCCGACCATTGCCACCGTGTCGGGCACGGGACTTGTCACCTCAGTCGCCGCGGGCACGGCCACCATCACGGCGACCAGTGAAAGCAGGACGGCGGCAGTGACGATCGTTGTCGTGCCGCCGGCCCCGGTAGCGACGGTGGCGCTGTCGC
>JANLVM010000084.1:0-8806 GCA_031364015.1 Gemmatimonadaceae bacterium | reverse complement strand
GCCGGCAATCTTTTGTTCATTTCCGGGCAAACACCGCGCGATCCCGCGACCGGACAGATCGTCGGTACGACCATCGAGGAGCAGTCTCGCATCACGCTCGCCAATGTGGAGCGGATTCTCCGATTGGCCGGTGCCACACTGCAGCATCTGGTGAGCGTGACGGTGTACCTCGCCGACGAGGACGACTGGGGTCGATTCAACGAGTTGTACAAGACGGTCCTCACGCCGCCGTACCCGACGCGCGCGGTGGTGGGCGCGCAGCTTCGCGGGATCCTCGTTGAGATATCCGCTGTGGCGTATCTCCCGTGACGGAACCGAATCACGCGGACGGTCACGTGGTTCGCCTGCGAGAGCGTCCTACCCCGCGTACCGCGCGCTACGCCCTGTTGGGGGCCGAGCCCGCGCACGCGAAGCGCATCTGGTTTGCCTTGCATGGCTATGGCATGCTGGCCTCGCGATTCGTCCGCGCCTTCGAAGGCGCGATTCCGGAAGACACCTGCGTGGTTGCCCCCGAGGCACTCTCGCGCTTTTACCTCGAAATGCCGCGGGTGGACGGTGGGCATCTGCAGCGCGTAGGGGCGACGTGGTTAACGCGCGAGTCACGTGAGACAGAGATCGTCGACGTGCATCGTTGGTTGGATGCGGTGCACGATGAAGTGGTCGCTGAATCCACTGCGGGGCAGGGCATCGCACCGCGAACGGCGGTGCTGGGATTTTCGCAGGGTGTGGCCACGGCGATGCGCTGGATCGCCTCGGGACACGTCGCACCTCAGCAGTTTGTCGCGTGGGCTGGCGGGTTGGCGCAGGACGTCGATCGCGCGATGTTCGCGACCTGCATGGGTTCAGCCGAAACGGTCGTCGTGGCGGGACACGACGATCCGTTTGCGACCGATGCGAACCGAGCGGCAATTGCCGAGATGATCATGGCGTTGAAGGTACCCTATCGAATGCTGTCGTTCGACGGTGCGCATCACCTCGATGTGCCACTGCTCACCCAGTTGCTGGCGGCGCTCGCGCATCCCACGTGAGCCATGCCGTGCTGATTCACGGCGGGAGCATGACGCGTCGGACCGGGCTGGCGCAGGCGTTGCGTAGCGCGGACGGGCTCGACGTGCGCGTGCGCGTCTCGTCGCGCGCTGCTGAAGCGGCCAAGTGTCTTGCCGATCCGGCAGTCGTCGCACTGTTCCTGGTCGACGCGCCGATGGATGCAGAATCGGTTCGGGATGCGGCGAAGGCCCGCGGGTTGACGTCGTGCGTCTATGATCTGGAACCGCGCGATTCGGCCGAGTTGGTGGTTGGTCTCACGCGGTCTGCGGTGCGCGCTATCGGTCGCCCTTGAGTTTGCGCAAATCGCGGCGATCGCGCTTGCCAGGGCGACTTTCGCCGAATGCAAACGCGGTGGGCATCGATTTGAGTTGCGTGTGCACCGCGTCGCGTCGCGCGCGGCTCTCGGTCGTTTCCTCATAGAGCTGTTGCGCCACCGTCGCCGAACCGCGTCGCTGGGCGATGTCGAGCACGAGCAGCTGCCATTCAAACGCACCATCACGCAGTCGAATGCGGTCGTTGGACTGCACCAGCCTGGACCGCTTGGCACGCTCACCGTTCACTTCGACCTTGCCTCCATCGATGGCGTCCGCTGCCAGTGCTCTCGTCTTGAAAAAACGGGCTGCCCACAGCCATTTGTCGAGTCGCGCTGTGGCCGGAGGCGTGCTCGCTGCGTCGTCGAGATCCGGCTCACGGGGTTGACCGCGCCGGCTCACGCGTTGTCATCCTCGTCGTCGTCGATCAGCTCATCGCGGTACGGCTCGTGGTCTTTCGATGCGAGACTCTGCTGATGTCGTGCCTCAGCCTCGGCGATTTCTCGAATCCGTGTGGCCGCTCCCGCGAACACGGATCGCACGGGTGGCTCCTCACTGCTGGCTGCGGCGCGTCGCTCCAACAATGGGGTGAGCGCGGTGAGCGCGGCAATGGTCGCAGAGGACTCATCGTTTTCGGGCAATGCTTCAATCATCGCCACGACCTCGTCACAGGCGTCGGCCATTCGCGCCGAGGTCACAGCGTCCGGACCCGGTTGGGGCGGGCCGCTGCGCAGCGATTCGGCGCGCTCACGCAGCACCCCCGCATCGGAGCGAAAGCGATCAAGCAGATAGGCGCGAGGGGACACGTTCGACAAAAGCGGTTGGGGGGGACTTCAACTGCAGGAGTGGTACTTCATTCGCCCAGTTCTTCTCGCGCTACTCGCCACGCGGCGAGCCACGCTTCGCTCACCACCAGCGGCGCGATGCCTAAACGCGCGCACCGCGAGCGGAGATCGTCCCACCATCCGTAGTCCATCGCGTCCAGCACGTCGACCAGTTGGCCAAGGGGGAGGGTTCGGTCACCGAGCGTGTCGGCGAGCGCGGCAGGCAATTCCAACCGCTGTGCGAGTTGTACCGCCGGAGCGCCGAGCGCAAACTCGGCAACGGATAGCAGGCCGGCAATGGCGCGTGCGCGCGGATGCGGCGCACCATCCACTGCCGCCCCCAGCCGCTCCAGCATGCGGGCGCGACGCAGGGCGACCAGTGCAATCTCGGGATCGTGCGCGGCATCGCCGAGCAATCGAGCCGTTACCGCGAGCAAGCGCTCCATGACGGTATCGCGCCCCAGCACATTGATCGCGTGCGAGACCGATCGTGGTCCGCGGGCGCCCATCGACGCCGAACCAAGCGCGCGAAGCAGCGACGCGCCAAGGTGTTGGTCTTCGTGAACGTACTTGTCAAACGCGGCGTCGGCCGGTCGGCCATCGCCATAGCTCGCCAACGTACGCAACGCGCGGATCGCACTTTCCTCGGCGGCCCTATCCACCGGTGCCGCCGCTCCCCGCGGTAACAAACGCCCGGAGATCATCGGGACACCAGCATTGAGCACGCGATGTCGCGTGGCGCGATCATCAACATTTCGAACCAGCGGTCGCAGTCCCGCGTTCAGCAGCTCTCGCACTCGGCTCTCCAGCAGCGGGACCGAGGTGCGCATGGCATCGAGCACAAGCGTGGAACCAATCAGCGAAGGGGGCAGGGGCGCTCCATCGGGGAACCCTTGTAGCGCAAAATGCAATCCTGATCCTTGCAGGCGATCAACCGCGCGACGCGTCGCCGGGTCATCAAGCGCTTCGGTGGCGAGCAACCAGACGGCTTCGGTCGAGGCGAATCGCGTGACGATCCCATCGCGCAGCAGCGCGGGAGTCACCGGTACCACCAGACTGCGTCCGGTCAGTCGCGTGAGACTGGCCACCGATTCAAGGGTCAGTCGCGCATCCGCGTCGGGGTTGGCCGGACCGCCGCGATCGTTCGCTGGACACGAAGAAACCGCGTATCCCGCGATGCGCTCACGCCGATCGCGAATGGGCAGCAGGGTGGTGAGAACCGCGTCGAAGCTCACCAGCGCGGCTCAGTGCGTTCCGCGGTCGGGCGACGCGACGTCGCGCTGAGCCATGACCGAATTGAGATACGCCGTATCGTGCGTCACCTCGCGCACAATGAACGGAGAGAGCCAGACGGGGATCTCGACCACCTGCGCGACATTCTCCAACTCGACCTCCGCGAGCACCAGATCTCGATCGAGAAAGACATCGATTTCCCAGATGAGTTGCCCGTCACGGATCGCGTGACGACGTTTGCGAATTCGCGCGCCTTCCGTCAGCGGCCACAACGCGGCGAAGAGCGCGGGCTCGGTGGGTTCCTCAACCTCGATGCGTTCGCCGGGTTGACCCAATTTGATGGTTCGCGTGAGCCGTTCGTCGCCATTGTGCGCGATCGATCGACGCAGGCGTTCACGGAGCATCGTACCCGGCAACCAACCCTGTTCGATGCGAACTGAGGGCGCCATCGCGGCCTGCGGCGGCAATCCATGGAGGAGGAACTTGCGTTCAATCTCCATGGGCAAACCATGACCAGCCGCAAGACCCATGACACCGGTGACCGGGGATGCGATGGCAGCGTGCAGCGCGCGCTCATCGGCCAACATCCGCAACGCCAACACCGCCCCGTCCTTGAGGTCTGCGCTCGCGCTCGCGTCGACACACCATGCCTCGTGGAACGCCTCGAAGTGCGCGAGCGCCACCTCCCGCAATGTTCGCGTTAAGGCCCTGTAGCCTCGGCGATGTGCGCGGTCGGCCAAAAGGATCGCGTCGCGCATGGCACCCAACACGTCCTGACCTTCCGTGGCGCGTGCGTACCAGGCTCCCAGCGCGGGATGCGTACGGGCAAACGGCGCGAGCATTGCGCGCTGCCGTTTGAGTCGAATGCGCATGCGGTGGAGCACGCGCTGAGCGCCCGGCGCGCTGACCATGCCAAGATCCTGGCGCAGGTGCGCCGCGCCGCGTTCGACGCGGTCGGCGAGATGGCGAGCGAACGTGACGCCCTGGCCGTCCAGACCAACCGTGCGCGGCAGACAGTACCCGCTCAGACGACGAGCCAATTTGCGTGCCTGCGGATCGAGATGACGCTCGAACGCTCGCGTCACGGATCGTTGACCCGTCACCACGTCTGTTTCGAATACGTTGAGCAGGGCGACCGCTTCGCGTCGGGCCGCTTCTGACAGGCCGTCTCGCTCCGCATTCAACCATTCCCGATGCACATCGCGATCGCGCACCGGTCCGGTAATCTGGTTCAGGCGGCGCAATGCGCGACCGATGCGCGCCCCCTCATCCAGTGCCAACGTCTGCCCGTGCTCGCGCAATGTTGCGCGCAACCGACGCAGTGCAACGCGTGCCCGGTGAAGCGTCTCGACCGCGCCACGCCGCTTGTCCGCCGGATCGGCTGTCACTGCGGACTCATCGAGTGCTGCCCGCCATTGCTCGCGCGCCATCTCCAATTGCTGGAGCCAGTGCAGCGCGACGATACGGGCGCCTTCGTGCGACGAGCGCGTGAGCGCCGAGGCGAGTAGCGGCACGAGGTCTGCAGCCGTCACGGAACGCGCAGGGGTGGTCATTGATCGTCGCTGGCGTCCACGACAACGTCGGCGGTGCCGTCATCGTGATAGGTCACCGAGACATTCCACGGGCGGCAGCATACTGCACAGTCTTCGATGTAATCCTGCTGAGAGCCAGACCCAGGATCGAGCGTGATCTCGACCGGCTCACCGCAATACGGGCACTGCACGAGACTCGACCGCTCGGCCACGCCATCGCCAAGCGGAAACTCGTCGTCGAGGTCGTTTTTCGACGACGCCCCGAGTGTGTCGTCATCGGGGAACGCGTCGTCGACGGGTTCCCGTTCGTCAGGCTGCACCAGCGGCTCCGAAGTTGGTTCGTGAGAGATACTGAATATACCGCCTTCTCGTTTTGGGAGCATTGCCGGGACCACTCGGCTGACACTGTTCGCGCACGTCATGCGTGCGGACCGTGTCACTTTCCATGGCGTGCGACCGTAGGGAGGGTCAGATTGAGCGCTTCTCCCCCGCACCCTTCGTGTATGCTACGCGTATCCCGTTTGCTTCGTGCAATATGCCTGTCGTCAGCGGCGCTGGTTGTCGTCGCCTATCCGGTCCTCGGGCGCGCCCAGATGGATTCGCGAAACCCGGGGCGTGGCAGGCTTTCCGGAACCGGACATCTTCAGGTCACGGAACCCAAAGGCGACTTTGGCGCCAACACGGGGACTGGCTTCGGTGCGAGCGCCACGGGCCTCTGGCGCCTGGATGCAAACGGCATCGCGAATCTCCGCGCTGATCTGAGCGCCGTGACGTATGGCTCCAACCGCCGTCGCATCGATTTCGCGAACACCGGGGGGCTGGTGAAGCTCGATTTGCGAACCACCAGCAGCATTGTTTCGTTTTTGGTCGGTCCGCAAATTGGCGGTACTGCGGGTCCGGTGTCGCCGTACGTGGCAGCGCTGGGTGGTTTTTCGGTGTTCTGGACTGAGAGTTCGGTGGAGGGCTCGAACAACCACAGCAACAACAACGACCCGTTCGCCAGTACCACCAACTCCAGCGACTTCGTTCCAGTTTACGGCGGCGCCGTGGGCACAACGATTCGCGTCTACCACGGCGCGCGCCCGGTACGTCTCGACCTTGGCGCGCGCTATTTGCGACACGACGAGGTGAGCTATCTCAACAAGCAGCGCGTGGAAGAGGCGTTCACGAGCAACCGTGATCCGATCCCGCTGCGCGGACGCGCGGACTTCGTGACGTATTACTTCGGGGTGAACGTGGTGCTGTTCTAAGGCTCACGCGACCAAGGGCAGGTCACTCGTCACGCTCGCCACGACGATCCTGCTTGGTGTCGGCTCGGCGTCGCTTGTCATCGAGTCGCCGCTCAACCGATGCGCGGGTCGGCCGCGTCGCCTTGCGCGACGGCGGCACCACGAGCGCGCGCGACACGACGGAAATCAGTCGCTCGATCGCCGCACGCCGATTCTGTTGCTGGCTCCGATACTCGCCGGCGACAATCCGCAGCATGCCCTCAGAGTCCAGCCGGGACGCCAGCTTCTGCATCACGCGCGCGCGCTGCGCGTCGTTGAGTGCGCGCGACATCCGCACGTTCCATCGTAATTCAATGCGCGTCGCACTGCGGTTCACGTGTTGCCCGCCGGGTCCCGACCCGGTGATCGCGCGCAGCAGCAACTCCGTCTCGGGAATGCGTACGCCGGGCGCGATGTCGATGCCTGACGCGGCGATTGTGGCAGGTGCGATGGGGTCGTCGGGCGGCTGGCTCACCCTACGACCCCACCACGTCGGCGCCGCGATGCACGCGCAACGCAGCCACGCGACGACCGTCCATCGCCACAATTTCCAGTCCGCCCCCGGGGTAGCTCACGCGATCGCCAATGTGCGGCACACGGCCAAGCATGGCAAAGGTATAGCCACCGAGCGTGGTCCAGTCCCCATCCGGGATTGGCAGTTTGTGATCAGAGCGCACGTCCACCAGCGACATTGAGCCGGCCAGCTCCAGCACGCCTTCGAAGAGCATGGCATCACGCGACAGCGGATCGTACTCGTCGGCGATATCACCAACGACCTCTTCGATCAGATCTTCCATGGTGACGATACCGGCTGTTCCTCCGTACTCATCGAGCACCACCGCGAGATGCGCGCGCGTGCGCCGCAGGTCATCGAGGACGCGCTCGGCGGCACGGGTCGCGGGCACGAACATCGGTTCGCGCAGGTGTTCGCGGAGCTCGAAAGTCCCCGGATCCTCGTGCAGCCAAAAATCCTTGGCGAGAAAGACGCCGACGATGTTGTCGACCGTGTCACGATAGATGGGATATCGCGAGTATCGCTCGCGTCGGAGGATCTGTACCAGTCCCGCGCGATCAACGTCGTCCGCAATCGCCACCATTTCCGTGCGCGGCCGCATGATGTCAAAGGCTTTCTTATTGTGAAAGTCGAAGACGCCTGCCAACATCGCCGAGTCCGATTCATCCAGCGTGCCGTGGGCGCGCGCCTGCATGACGAGCAAACGCAGTTCTTCAGGAGAATGCACATGGGCACCTTCTGACGCGGGTTCAACCCCCACCAGCCTGAGCAAGCGGTTCGCCGTCCCGTTGAGAAATCCGATAAACGGCGACATGACCCGCGAGAAGAGCATGAGTGGGCGCACCACCACCCGGCTGACCGACTCGGGCCGGGCGAGCGCTATTGATTTGGGCATCAATTCGCCCAGTACGATGTGGAGGAAGGTGATCACAAGAAATGCAATGGCGATGCCGGCGCCGGTATGCACGGCACCGGGAGTGGGCTCGACCCCGACGAGATGCAGGGCCCGGTCCACCAGGCCTGCGATCGCGGGTTCACCAATCCAGCCCAGCGAGAGCGACGCCAGGGTGATGCCGAGCTGCGTCCCCGAGATGTACCGGTCCAACTGCGCAAGGGCACGCTGGACCACCTGAGCCGACCGATCGCCCTCCGCCGCCATCTGGTCGATGCGGCTCCGCCGCACCGCCACCAACCCGAACTCGGCGGCCACGAAAAACGCGTTCAGCAGCACGAGCACCAGCACGAACACCAAGCGAAGCGCCCCGCCAGAAAAGGTCAGGTCGTCTGGCAACTGGCTGGACAATGCGGCGTCAATCATGCCGAAAGGAAACGGACTGGAAGGTGATTCGTCAGGGTAGTGCATCTCCCGAACCCACGCAAACTGCAAGACTCAAGGGGCTCCTGCTGCTCTTGCATCCTGCGAAGGACGGATCGGGCGTCCGTTCAACCCTTTTCGGTCTTGCCCGTGCGCCTGACGCCGCAGGCAAGCCATATGGTGTCGGTGCGATATACCCCCGCGTTCCCCCAGATTGCTATTCAGGAGATGCTCGACCCGCGCCGCATGCTGCGTTGGGTGTGGCTCGGGCGTGTGGTGCTGTCCTGCGCGATTCTGGTGGCTGCCGTATTCGTCTGGAATCGTGCGGAGCCGAACGACACGCTGATTGCGACGCTGACATTTGCCATCGCGACGTTGACGACCGTCGCGTCGGTCATGTACGGAGAAATCGAGCAACGGCCGTACGGTCCCATCTTCTACGGGATCCAGTGCACGGTCGATCTTGGCCTCGTGACCGCGATCGTGCACATCACCGGCGGCTGGAGCTCGCAGTTCGCGGCGCTGTATATCCTGGTTATTGCGAGTGGCGCGCTCCTCCTGCCGTTCCGCGGCGGCCTGGCGGTCGCGGCCGGCGCGTGTGTCCTGTATACGACCGACGTACTGTGGCTCCGACCCGGCATCGCGCCGATGGGGATGACGATCCAGATCGGCGTATTCATGGTCGTCGCCATCGGCTCGGGCCTGGTGTCGCTGCGTCTGCGCCAAGCCGGAGTCGGTCGCGAGGAACTGGCGGCGCAGCTC
>JANLVM010000063.1:0-1966 GCA_031364015.1 Gemmatimonadaceae bacterium | reverse complement strand
GCACCGACCGCGAGTCGCATGGTCGCGCCCGAGCTGCACGTTTCGTCGACCACCAGTACGCGCTTGTTTCTCACGTCGGCAGGTGCGGCCCCAAACACCGCCGGCGTGTCGCGCACGGTGTCGGCGCTGTAGCGACGTGAGACCAGGATCGAATGAAACGGCAAATCGAGAATGGCAGCGACGGCGGCGCCCGGGACCACGCCAGCGGTGGCGATACCCACGACGACTTCCGGCTGGTAGGCCCGCGCAACTTTGAGCGCGAGTGCACGCGAGAGTTCCCCGAAGAGAGGCCAATCGACGAGCAGCACCCCTTTGGACGGATCCGGTGCGTAGTTCGAGCGTGTGGGCATCATCTCTCCTGAGCAGTGTCGAGTGCGCGAGTATGTGAGTGTATCGCGTTCGCGGGCGCAGGGCCAGCGGCGGCCCCCACATGCCACGCGTTGTGACACGCCTGCGGCGCGCGGTGGAACGTGTCGTGGAACGTGTCAGAGTGACTTGTAGCGGGCGCGCCCGCTCGATAACTTTGCGCGATCCGAGCAGTCTTTCTCCCTCACCAACTCACATCCACCGCGAGCGCATGACTTGGTGGCGCCGCCTTGTGGGCGGCACGTCTGGGCGCAGTGGGCGCCCCACGGACTTTCTGGCTGAAGCGCTCGACCTCGAGTCGCGCGGCGATTTTGCGAACGCGCTCACGTCATATCGACTGGCGCTGCGCGAACGACCTGACGATCTGAAGGTCTTGCAAAACATCGCCATTGCCTTCTCTAAAACCCGGCAGCCGGAAGAAGCCATTCGCACCTATCGGCGCGCGCTGCAGTTGGCACCCGACCTGGCTGGCGCGCATTACGGTCTCGCGTTTTTGCTGCTCAAACGCGGCGACACCGCGCATGCCGGATTACACCTTGAGGCGTATTTGCTCAACAGCAGCGATACCGACGTCGCCGCAGCGAACTTTCGCGCGCACGCGCGTCACACGTTGGACGGACTCAAGGGTATCGCACCGGCCGATGCCGCGGCCGATCCATCCGCCACCACGTCGGTTGATGACGCGGTGAGCTGACGTGGGTCGCGTCCTCTCGATTGTCAGTCAGAAAGGCGGCGTCGGCAAGACCACGACAGCGGTGAATCTCGCGGCGGCCTTTGCGCGTCGTGGACTCAAGACGCTCTTGGTCGATGCCGATCCGCAGGGCGCGGTGCGTTACGGCGTGGGGTTGCGTCGCGGTCACGCCACCGTGGGATTCGATGACTACCTGCGCGGCGAACGGTCACTGCGTGAAGTGATCCTCCCTACGGCCCTGCCGTGGCTACGCGTGATTCTGGCCGGCAGCGTGAGCGAGACGGCTGATCACTCGGAGTTCCAGCGCCGCATTGGCGACACGACGGTGCTCGCGGAGTTGTTGGAGACCGCGCGGGAACGTTGTCACGTGGTGGTGGTAGACACGCCACCGGGACTGGGCTCAATCACGCGTCGCGTGCTGGCCGCCAGTCAGCACGTGGTGGTGCCGTTGCAGTGCGAACCACTCGCGCTGCAGACCACCCCGCAAATTCTGCGCGCCATTCAGGACATGGTCGCGGTAAACGAGGAGCTCACGCTGGAAGGCATTCTGCTCACGATGTATGAAGCGGGTAATCCGGCCACCGATCGCGTGACCCATTACGTGCGCGAACATCTGCCAAAGCATCTCGTATTCGATGCGCCAATTCCGCGGACGCATGCGGCCGCCGATGCGTTTGCCGCGGGACAGCCGGTCGTGTTACGGAATCCTGCCGATGCCGCGAGTCAGGCGTATGTGAATCTGGCCACGTTGCTGGCGGAGCGATTGGCGTGACAGCAGGTCAGCGTTTTTCCGATCGCCGACAGCGTTTTGCCGATCGCCGATGGCGTTTTGCCGATGGCGTAGTGGAGGTTGTGCTCCTACTCGCCGCAGCCACTACCATTTCGGCCTGCGCCCAGGTCGGTTCCGAT
>JANLVM010000035.1:0-1626 GCA_031364015.1 Gemmatimonadaceae bacterium | reverse complement strand
ATTCGTCGTCCCAGACTTCTCTACACATCCCCTACATCATCACGGGCATGGCACGCCATTGCAGTTGCCAGCGAGGTACATCCAGCGTACAACGGTGCATGAGGAAATGTCCGACGTGTAGACGACAACCGAAGGATCGTGACCAGCGCACGTCGAGCATCTCAGCGTGAGTCCGAGGTGGACGACATCCTTTGCGTCTCTTCAGATGGAAAGGCGAGCGCGTCTCATCATCGTCCCTCAACACGCGCGCGCTCGTACGCCAGCGCGATTCCGGTACGAAATAGCGCACGATACGGGGCAGCAGGCGTTGGATAAGGATAGCCGGCGTCGTTTAGGTCGTCGCCGTCTCGAGGCGGCACGAGCGCCACCTCGCCAAGAAGCCGCACCGGCCAAAGCTCATCATAACCCACCGACAGACGCGCCGTTGTGGCGCGCACGCCCGAGGTGAGCCCAACGAGGCGCAGCGGTATCTCCATCGTCATTTGCCATGCGCCGAGCCACGGAGCGGCGGGCCTCGGCAGCATAACGAACTCGGGCACGGAAGCGACGCGTGCACGACTCTCTGTTGCCGCCATGATCACGGCCGCCTCCGGCGGAATTGGAAGGATAGCCCCGCGCGGGATGCCGATACTCAAGAAGTTCCGTCCGCTGGGCTCCGGTTGCACCACCCAGCCTCTGGCATCGATGCTCAGATCCGTATTGTGCAACGACACCGCGACTACGACCTCCGGCGACTTGCCGTCGCACAACGTCACGAGCCACCAGCTCCCGATCTGCTTCCGTCCCCACAGCGTTCGTATCGGCGAAGCGGGCTCGTACGAGCTCCGAGAGTAGGTGATCCGACCGCACACCTTCAGCTTCTCGATGAGAATCTTCTGGCCGCGCCACTCCTCCCACCGTCCTTTCAGAAGCTGCCCGAAGGTCGTCAAGAACGCCTGGGTAAGTTCTGCGGCCCGGCCCGCCGAGATCTCCGGATACTGCCCGGGAACCGGCGAAGGCAAAAGGAGACGGCCGTCGGCATCGAGTAGCTTGGCCGCCTCTCCGGTCACGTAGGCGTCCAGTACCCTTGGCACTTGATACGGCGGTGCGACCGCCTCACGCTGGTTGCACGCCGCAAGCACGGCGAGCCAGAAGATCAGCCCCTGTCGCTCCGAAGTTCTGCGCGCGTTCCACCATCCAACTGTCCATTGCATGTCTCTCACTTCTCCCTCCCGTGCCCATGACTCTGAAAATCTTGTACCATACCCGCAATAGTTGCGGCAAGCAAACACGAACGCGCAGCGTGAAGGTTCGGACGCAGACGCAGCTCGTTCCGAAATACTAGCGCTGTCGCACGCAAGCGCGTGATCGAACCGCACAATGCCGTGTCGCCGTCTCTGCATGCCACTCCGTAGCCAGCCGGTCCGTATTGGTAAGTGGTGGCTTCGTGGACTCGTGGGGCAACGTGGTACACGCCGAAGGGTCGTCGGTGGTGATGTATGGTGTGGAGTGCCTGCTCGTGGTGTCGCTCCCCGGCATCACCTTCGTGACGACGCTCGAGAAAGCGGCCGAACTGCGCAGCCTGCTGGATGCGCTGCCCGGGTCGGTCAGGGCGCAGCGGGCGCTGGTGGTGTTGGAGAAGTAGGC
>JANLVM010000971.1:0-5797 GCA_031364015.1 Gemmatimonadaceae bacterium | reverse complement strand
GTGGTCGACGGACAAACGGTCATCCTCGCCGAGATCACCGCGCAACCGAGCGGCGCGCGGAGCGCCACACTGTGGCAGGTTGGTCTCGACGGGAGCAGCTCGCGCCTCGGCGAACTCAGGCTCGATGAGAACACCACGCTCATTCCGATTGATCGATCGCGCGTGTTGTTGCGGGTGGGTGCGCGCGAGTTCCGGGTGGTCGACATTGCGTCGGGCGCGGAACGGCTGATGCTCAAGATGGATCAGGGTTTCATCGCCGTACGACCGTCATTCTCGGTTGACAGGCAATGGGCGGCGTTCCGCGTGAACCCGAACGCGCCCAACAATACGCAGATGAATGTGGTGGAACTCGTGCGCCTGGATGGAAGCGCGCGGCGCACGGTGAAGTTGCCGTTTTCCGCCGAAGCGGGTGCCAACAACCCCGCCATTCTGCCGGGCGCGACCGCCGTTGTCGTGCTCGAACGCGGTGGGCCGGTCGCGCTCCCCGGCGTGTTTCTCCTGGACGCAACCACGCGTGAGGCCACCAGGCTGTTGGAGCTCACAGTCCCTGGGCGACTTCCGGAGATCACTCTGTCGCCCGACGGCCGCACGCTGCTCTATCTGGTGTGGGAGACGCTTCCGCCCGTGGTAACGGCAATCAATCTTTCGTCCATCATCAGATGAACATGCGCTTCGCGTTTCTCGGACTGGTGCTGCCCACTGCGTGGGTGATGGGACATGCGGCGCCGCACGTACCACGCGCGCCGCACTATGCGCGAGTGTACACGCTGACGCCCAAGGAGGGCGTCTTCGCGTATGCGCGGATATCTCCCGACGGCCGACGGCTGGTGTATGCGTCGCAGATCAGCGCGCGGCCGGCCAATCAGCGCGACTGGACAGTGACCGTGGTCGACCTGGCGACGAAGAAGACGTTGTTGAGCGAGAGCGGGATTGACGCGTACTTCTCCCCCGACGGACGGCGCCTCGTCTACTCCGGCAGTGGTGGAGTGAATATTCGCAACCTCGAAACGGGAGCAGCGGGTGCGTTCGTGGAGGTGGCTGGTCTTGGCGACTACTTCAGTTGGGCGATCCGCGACGGAAAGGACCTGATCCTTACGATTCAGAACAACTACTACTACCTGGACGGCGACGCCCCCGCGCGGCCGTACAAGAGAGTTCCGGCCTGCGAACGCATCGGCACGGGTGAGCGACCGCTGATCTCGAAGGACGGGCGCCGTATTTCGACCTTTTTCAAAGGAAATCTCGTGGTTCGTGGTCTCGACAATTGCGACAACGTGTTTGAGACAGGTATCCAGGGGTCAAAAGCCGACTTCTCCTGGGACGGTCGCTACATCGCGTTTCACGCCGTGAAGCGCGAAGGCATCGGCTACGAGATCAGGATCGTGGATCTCGAGCGTCGCACCGTGCGCACGCTGTCCGGACTTCAGGGGTCCGCGCTGTTTCCAAGCTGGACGAAAGACGGACGGCTGTGCTTTCGTTACGACGGTCCGGATTACCGCGGCTTCCTCATGGCAAGCAACGTGCTCGACGTCGAGGCAGCGGCACTTCCGTCGGTGAGCGAGTCGCTCCCGGATCAGCGAACATGGCAGGACATTTTCCCGGAGACACCTGCTGCGTCTCGGGGCTTACGCATGGTGATGATCTGGGCGCCGTGGAGTGCACACAGCCTCGAGGCCTTCTCGAGCTTGCAGGCGGCGCGCGAAGAGTTCTCGTCGCACGGCGTGCCGATTGAGATCATGGCGGCCGCAGATCCAGGAAGCCGCGAATCCGACGTCGCCGGCCAGCTCGAAGACTTCCGGGTTACGGTGCCGCGCATTCCGCTGTCGCCCAGGGGGCTTGCGCTGACGGAAGCCCGCAACCAGATGCCGACGACGTTGTTGTTCCGCGACGGCGAGCTGATCGACCGGCGGCTCGGCGCGCAATCATTCGAGTCGTTGCGCGACTGGATCTCGGAGCAGCGCGCGCCACGGCAATAAGGTCTCTTTCGTTCGGCAAGAGTTCGCCGCTCGGCCCTCGCGGTGGGCGCGCGCGGGGCCGAATCTGGAGGTGCGAAGGAATTCGGAGAAAGGACTCGCTACGGCACGACAATGACCTTCGGCCGTGCCTTGTACTTGAGATACAGTCGATTGTGTCGGTCGTCATCCGGCACCTGACGCCCCTTGATGAACACTTGGACCACCTGCGTGCGCAGGTCCAGTGGGTCGCCCGTCGTAATGAACAGATTGGCCAACTTCCCAGTCGCGATCGAACCGATCTCCTTCTCGGCGCCAAGGATCTCGGCGGGCCAGATGGTGAGCGCCTTCAGTGCGCCGTCAGCCGGAAGACCATACGCCACCGCGAGCGCGGCGTGGAACGCGACATGCCGCGCGTTGGAGCCGTTGCCCGTTGAGAACGCGAACTTCACACCGGCCTCGTGCAACAGGCCTGGTTGCGCGTAGATCGCATCGTACGGCACAGAGTCACCGGGTGCCGTTTCGATCGGGCCCAGAATGAGCGGAATGTTTTTCTCGGCAAGCAGCTTCCGCACTTTCCACGCGTCGCTGGCGCCTGAGATCACCACGCGCACGTCCCACTTTTCGCCAAACGCAATCGCGTTCCGAATTCCGGTTTCGCCGTTAGCCGTGATGATCGCCGGGACTTCCTTCTTGAACAACGGACGCATGGACTCGTAAATGAGATCCAGCTTGGCGGTGCCGGCCGTGCGGTTTGCATGATACGCCTTGGACGTTGTCATGAACGACTCAAACTCGGCCACCGCATTCGCCGCCGATGCCGCATCGCCGCCGCCGCCGCCGCGTCCACCACCGCCGCCGCGACCACCACGTCCACCGCCAGCACCGTTCAGCCCAGGCGGATTGATCATCATGCCCGCCGACTTCATCACCGCGAGGTCTTCCCATGTCCATCCGGCGGTGTTGATCAGCGCTGCCTGCCCGCTAATCGCGCCACCGGTGGGCGACGTCACGACCGACGTCACACCGCTCATGCGGGTCACGCCGAGTATCTCACTCTCCACGTTGAGCGCTACCAGTGCCTTCATGTGCGGATTGAACTGACCCATTTCGCTGCGCAGCGACATCGTCTGGAAGCCGCCAATTTCCTGTAGACCGATGCCCGTATTCGCATCGATCATGCCGGGATAAATGAACTTGCCGGTCGCGTCGATCACCTTGGCGTTTGCCGCGGTCGCGCCGGCACCAACGGCGACGATGCGATTGTTGCGGATGAGGATGTCCGTGTTGGGCATCCGCTGCCCGCCTGGATTCACCACCGTTCCGCCTTTGATCAGGAACGGACCCTCTTCACCAGGTGCCGCCTGTGCGGCGACGCTACCCGTGATGCCAAGCGTCAACGCGACGCTCACAGCCGCCGCCAACAAATGCGTTCGTGTTCCGCGCATTATCGCGTGCCTCCCGGAGTTTGCGCCGTCGCCTGCTTGCGCAGCGTGTTGGCTTCAGCGCGATCGAAGAGCACTTTGCCATCGACGATCGTGTACTCAACCATCGCTTCAGGCGCGAACGGATGCGCCGAGAACACCGCGATGTCGCCGTCTTTTCCCGTCTCGAGCGTGCCGACCATCTTGTCGACACCGAGTTGCTTCGCCGGATTGAGCGTAACCATTTTGAGCGCCTCATTCACGCTCATGTTGCCGTAACGCACGCCGATCCCCGCTTCCTGATACAGCCGACGAATACGCTCGTCCGAATCCGAGTTGACCGAGACCACCACACCGCGCTCCGACATCAGCGCCATATTGAACGGGATCGCGTCCCACGCCTCGGCCTTGTACGCCCACATATCGGCAAAGGTCGACGCCATCGCGCCGTGTTTCGCCATCTCGTCCGCCACCTTGTAGCCCTCGAGCACGTGCTGGAACGTGTGCACCTTGAAGCCGTTCTCTTCGGCGACGCGGATAAGCATGAGGATCTCATCGCCACGATAACTATGCGAATGCACCTTGAGATCGCCGCGCAGGATGTCCACCAGCGCTTCCAGACGCAGGTCGCGCCGCGGCATGAGCGCGCTCGGACTCGCCTTCACCGACGCGCGATAGTCCTTCCACTCCTGGTCGTACTCCTTGGCTTTCTGGAACCAGTAGTTGACGGTGAACTCGACGCCCATCCGGCTCATCGGAAAGCGGCGCTCGTTCTCCGGTGCGGTAGAGCTGGCACGCGTGACGTTCTCGCCAAGGGCGAATTTCACGATGCGGAACGCGCCTTTGAAATACATCGAGTCCACCGGCGCACCCCAACGCATCTTGATCACACGTGATTGTCCACCAATCGTGTTGGCGCTGCCGTGCAGGAGCAGCGCCGCCGTGACGCCGCCAGCGAGCGCGCGGTATATCACGGGATCGTCGTTCTTTACTTGCACCTGTACTTCGGGCGTGACCGACTCACTCCCTTCGTTGATGCCACCTTCGAGCGCGGCGTGCGAGTGCGCGTCGATGATGCCCGGCATGACGAACTTGCCGGTGCCGTCGATAACGCGCATGCCGACTGGAATGGCCGCGTTCGCGCCAACGGTGGTGATCTTGCCGCCGCGCACGACGATGGTGCCGGCCTGGATATCACCGTTCGCGATGGTGATGAGTGTTGCATTGCGGATTGCCACGTCCTGTGCCGCCATCGCGCCGGGCACACACAGCAGGGCGATCGAAAGCTTTGTGTAGAATCGCATGTGAGAGTTCCCGGTTTAGTAGAGACGGCCTTCGACGAACACGTGCTTGATTGGCGTACCTGCGGCGAACAAATCGTTCCCATGGACGACCACGAAATTGGCCAGCTTGCCGATCTCGATAGTGCCCACCGCCGATGTAATGCCCAGCAGCGCGGCTGGCGTCACCGTTGTCGCACGCAGTGCGTCATCGGCACTCAAGCCGGCGGCAATCGTGGCACGAATACGATCACGGAAGCTCGTGCCGCTGTCGCCGCCGAAGGACGCCAGGGCGACTGGGATACCAGCCTTTACGAGGGCAGCCGCATTTCCGCGCACGGCGGTGGTGTCAGCCAACGTAGTGGCAGGTGCGACGCCAGGTTTGCCAGAACCGACCGCAAGAAAATCGCGACCCGTAATCGAGTCTGGCGACGGCCAGCGAAGACTCACCAGCGCGGTTGCGCCACTCTTCTTGAGTGCAGGGATCACGCGCCATCCCTCTTGTGAACCCACGACGACCGGATTCTTGAGTTCTAGCTCAGCGGCGATTTCTGCGACACGAATGATTTGTCGCTCAGTCGACGCCACGAACCACGACGGCATGCCGTTGGTGGCGGCAGCCATCAGGCTGCGCCGGAATGGATCGTTCGACGGACGCGCGCCGGGCGTGCCGGCCTTGAACGCTTTCTCGGCGCGCGCCTCGTATTGCGCGTCGAGGAAGGTCTGTCGAATAAACGCTACCGCGCCGATTCCCGTGCCGGGATAGCCGCCGCGCTTCGTGCCGAACGACACTTGCTGTCCTACGCCCGAGCGAAGTGACAGTCGCGAGCCGTCGCGCATGCCGGTCAGTGCCGCGCCAACGCGACCGGGAAAGAGTCCGCCGTTAAATACGAGACCCACCGTCGTCACGCCACTCGCCCGAAACGCCTTGAGCTCGTCGTCGGTGGGCGCAAACATGTCCGCCGCCTCGGCGTCCGCGTCGAGTTCTGGGAGCACCACCGGTGGCGGTGGTGCCGAGCCCCGACCGAGCGCGACACCGCGTCCCGCCTGCGGAACGGCTCCTCCGCGCCCACCAGCGCCGCCACGCCCACCCGTAGAGTCGGCCGCTCCTGGCAATGCGCGTGTGGGACTCGGCAAGCCA
>JANLVM010000964.1:0-3842 GCA_031364015.1 Gemmatimonadaceae bacterium | reverse complement strand
GGGCGCGGTTGACTACGCGCCGACGCTGTCGGCCTGTCCCCACAAATCGAGTATCCCACCAAACTCCCAATCGGTAAACCACAGTTCCTCGGTGGCGCCGCTTCTGAATTCACTTACCGGCCGCCGAAATAAATGGGGATTGGCCCATTGCCACTGGACCACAACGCCATATTCCGCAATGGGAACTACCGATACTGGCGTAATTACCGGAAGTTACGGAGAATCCGTATGATTGCGAATGGGCTTTCAGTAAGGCGCTATCAAGGACCCAGCGATCCCACCGGAATGACGGCGACGCCATCAGGTCGGACATACCCGTAACCCGTGCCGACGATTACGGCCAGGGTCGCCGGCTTGCCACACACGCTCGTGTCGACGCGGTTCGCGAAGGTGAGCAGATGTGCGGCGGCTTCGTCGATCATGTTGTGACCCAACTTCACCTCGAATGCCGCCCATGTACCGTTGGCTGCAGTCACGACCGCATCGACCTCCAACTTCGTATTGTCACGGTATTGGCGCACTTCGGCGTCGTTGGCCTGCGCGTAAATTCGCAGATCACGTACGACGAGTGACTCGAACAGAAAGCCCATCCAGCCGATTTCGGCGAGCAATCGATCCGGTGTAGCCCGCATCGCGGCGACGGCGATTGAAGGATCCACGAAGTGGCGCTTCGGTGCAGCGCGAAGGATAGACCGCGAGCGCAGGTGAGGCGCCCAAGCAGGCTGGTCCTCGATCAACATGAGCCGTTCCATCGCGGTCAAATACTCGGCGACTGTCTCATCCTTGATGGGACCTTCTGAACCACCGGTATCGTTCGCGAGTGCACGGTCGCTTACATACGTGGCGACGTTCCGGGCGAGGGAAACCAACAGTCGGCCTACCCGATCGGGATCGCGTCGGATGCCGTCGACCCGGCTGATGTCCACGCGACGTACTTCGTCGAGGTAGCCTCGTACGGCCTGCAGTGCCTGAGGCACCGTGCGCGACTGGTGACCAGGCCATCCACCGATAGCAATTCGCTCGGCAATTTTCTCAATCGTGAGACCAGAATCTTTGGAGGTGGCCGGACCGACACTCAACAGTGCCGAGAGTGATGTGGAACCGGTGGAGTGTCCCGTCTCCACGAGGCTCATCGGGCGCATGCGCATCCGGGTCAATCGTCCGGCACCGGTATGTCTGGTGATGTCGTCGGCGGGCACTGCCGAACCCGTGAGAATAAACTGACCGGTCGCCTGGCGGTCATCGACAGCGCGGCGAACATGGTTCCAAATCGCGGGTTCCAGTTGCCATTCGTCGATCAATCGCGGCGTCGCTCCATCCAACAATAAGTGCGGTGCAATCGCACCTATCGCGCGCGCGTTTGGGTCTACGTCCAGAAGCAATTCGCTCTTCGAGAGCTGTCTCGCGGTCGCTGTCTTGCCGCACGCTTTTGGGCCCTCAATAACGACTGCGCCCGTCGAGGCGAGCTTGAGCAGCAATTCGTCTTCGACGATTCGTTTGCGGTAGGGCATGGGCAGGTCCGTGAGTTGTGCATCATACGGGCGCGGTACGACTGGAGGGATAAATATAACAACAGCAAAGGGATAAATAGTATATCAACACAGGGATAAATAGCATGGTAATAGGGGGATAAATAGTACTACAACTCGTAGATACTCCCGGCGTGGCTTGACCCATCCCATGGATTGGAATAGTGGAACATGTAGTAGCCTCATGGAGAACATGTATGACAAAAAGGCAAACTCCAACCGCTGTGCGCGAGCCCGTGCAGGTTTACCTCGACGTCCCCGACCGCGCGCTGCTTGAGCGCGCCGCGCTGGCGACGGGGCTGCCGCGCGCCGAGGTGCTGCGTCGAGGCCTCCGCCGCTTTGCGTCGGAGCTGTTGGCCGACGAAAGCCCCGCGTTGGCGTTTCTGGAAGGCGCGGCGAGCGCATCGCCCCCCGACGCGGCGTCCGACGTGGCGGTTCGACACGACGACTACCTGGCCGACTGGGAAATGGCGTCGTGGCACGCGCCGATGGTGGCGCCGAAGTCCAAGCGACCGCGCAAGTGAAACGTTCTGTCTTGCTCGACTCGTCGGGGTGGATCGCGGCCGCAATGCGTGGTCAGGTTCATCACGAAGCAGCCAAGGCCGCATACACGCGCGCTGTTCGAGATGGGTATCGCATCGTCGTCACACCAATGGTGCTCGGTGAATCGCACGCGCTATTTCTTCGACTACTGGGCCGAGTGCATGCCGCCGCCGCGCTCGAGAGCGTGCTGCGCGATCCGACACACGTGCTGCTCCCGGTTGACCAGGCGCTGATCACGTCTGCGGTGGAACGGTGGGTGGTACCGTATCGCGATCAGACCTTCTCGCTCTGCGATGCGGTGTCGTTCGAGGTCATGCAGCGCGAAGGCATCACGCGCGCGCTGTCGATCGACCGGCACTTCGTCACGGCCGGATTCGAAATCGTAGGGTGATTTGGCGTTCGTCTACGCCGCCAACCCGATCTTGGTTGACGGCACCGGATGTGCGGCGACTGTCGCGTGAAAGTCGGCGATCATAATGTGTAGCTCACAGAGCTCACAGTTCCATGAAGTTTCCTTCCACCACCGAAGTTGGCAACACCTCGAACCTCGCGTCAGCGGCAATCTCGGCGATACAGGCTGCCGATCCTCCGACATATGACCACGCGTAGTCTATTTCTGTTGCCACGCACCACGCGCGATCCGCCGGCCACCAGAGATTTGGAGCCTGATACCCGGGCCAATCAGGAGAACCAAAGGTGTGCATGACGTTTTCAAGTGAACGCTCGCACAGAACGAGTCGGCGCTGCCACGGTAGGTCGAGCATGCCAATGAGATCGGGTGGATACTGCATGCCGCCAAAACCATTCCAGATTCCGAGCACAACACTCGTCGGCGTTTGTGTGTGCTTCGCGAGGGTGCTGGACAGGCGCATGCAGAGATCGGTGGGCATCTCCCCGACGCTTGGCGCGCTGTGCCACAGGTCACGGTCGGCCTCCGTGTACGTATCATACTCGGTGAATCGCCGCATCTCCTCGAAGATACTGCGACCGTTTGCGGAAGCGATGTCGCTCCAGCGCACCGGCGTGACGTCGCCATTTTTGAGATAGCCGTGTGCTGGATGAAAGATGCGAACGTACTGCTCGAATCCCTCGGGGACAAATGTCCCGACATCTAATCTGTCCCAGTGCAACTGGTCGACAATCCAATCGCAATCCCTCGCGTTGAGAGGCATTCAGACCGGGTGCTCCCCTGGCGTCTTGCTGTGTGTCCCCGTCATCCGCGTCGTCGATGCGCGCACCCGGGCGCGCTGCTGACCACGCTCGTCGAGCTCAGTGCCCACGCGCAACCGATCAAGGTAGGCTTGGTACGCATAAGCGCGGTCGCGCTTCCTGCCGGTGGTCTCGACGAGTACGCCGCCCACGATGAGCAGTTCGCTCGCGCGTCCTGCAGTGGGCTTCGTCGTCGCCACGAGCTTCATCACGGACGCAACAGTCAGGATGGGGTACCGCGGCAATAGTTCGAACAGACGAAGCGCGACGACGGACATTCCCTCGTGCGCGAGCACGCGCGCGCGATCCGCTTCAACGAGCGCGAACAGTTCGCGCGCCGAAGCGACGGCCTCGTCGGCGATGGTTGCGACGCCGTCCAGAAAAAAAACGATCCAGCCTTCCCAGTCGCCGTCGACTCGCACACCGTTGAGCCGACGGTAGTACTCCTCGCGGTGCAGCTTGAAGAAGAGGCTCAAGTACAGCAGCGGCTTCGTCAGCAGCTTCCAATGTTCGAGCAGCAGCGTCACGAGCAATCGCCCGATACGCCCGTTGCCGTCGAGG
>JANLVM010000950.1:0-2162 GCA_031364015.1 Gemmatimonadaceae bacterium | reverse complement strand
ACCGAGACGCAGTCGGTCGACGCCGCGTTCGCCGACATTCGCGGGAAGCTGTCATGGAAGGGAAATCTCGACGAACCCACCCACGGCGAGTGGCCCAACGCATGAGTCGCGTCGTGCTGGACACGTCCGCGCTGCTCTATTGGACGCTGTCGCCCGAGCTGCTGTCAAAGCCGGCCCGCCGAGCGATTGCCAAGGCCGAGCGCGACGGGATTCTCGCCAGTGCCATCTCGCTGTGGGAGATCGGGCTCAAGACGCAGCGGGGGACGCTGTCGCTCGGTGTGCCGTTCAACGAGTACGTACAACGCGTGCAGCGCGTCAACGCGCTGACGCTGGTGCCAGTGGATATCCGTGTGTGGCTCCGAGTACTCGATCTGCAGTGGCCGCATCGCGATCCCGCAGATCGCGTCATCGTGGCGACGGCGGAGCTGAATGGACTGCCCCTTGTGTCGTCCGATGCAGAAATCGGGAAGTACTACGCGAAGACGGTGTGGAGCTGATCGCGCCGCACACACTGTGCGGCGTTACCGCGCCATCACTCCCCGCGCGGCTTCCGCTACCTTCTCCGCCGTAATCCCGAACTCCTTGTACAGCGTCGGCGCCGGCGCGCTCGCACCGAAATGCTCGATGCCGACAATCGCGCCGGTGTCTCCCACCCAGCGGTACCAACTGGCGGGATGCGCGGCTTCCACCGCAACACGCGGCACGCCGCGCGGCAATACGCTGTCACGGTACGCCGCGTCCTGTTGCGCGAACAGTTCAAGACTTGGTGCGCTCACGACACGCGAAGTCACACCTTGCGCGGTCAGCACATCACGAGCCGCCAGCGCGATTTCCACTTCCGATCCCGTCGCCAACAGTACCACGTCCGGCTGCGCATCGTCGGCTAATACGTACGCGCCGCGCGGCACGCCGGCCCGGATCGTGTCGGCCTTGCCGAAATACGACAACTTCTGACGCGTGAGCGCCAGCGCCGTTGGTCCGGTACGATGCGTCACGGCGATACGCCAACACTCGACCACTTCATCGGCATCGGCCGGACGTAACACCAGCAAGTTGGGAATGCAGCGCAACGCTGCAAGATGCTCCACCGGCTGGTGCGTTGGTCCGTCTTCTCCAAGACCAATGGAATCGTGCGTGAACACATACACCGCTTGCACGCCCATGAGCGCCGCAAGACGAATAGCAGGCCGCATGTAGTCGGCAAACACCAGGAATGTGCCCCCGTATGGTATTACACCACCGTGCAGCGACATGCCGTTCATGATCGCACCCATGCCGTGCTCGCGAATCCCAAATTCGAAGTTGCGTCCGGCAGGGTTCACTGCCGTGAACAGCGGCGCGCCTTTCACCATGGTGAGGTTGGAACCCGCCAGGTCGGCCGACCCCCCAATCAACTCGGGGATGGCCGACGCAATCGCGTTGATCACCACTCCGCTCGACGCCCGACTCGCCACCGCGCCGCTCTTCGCATCAAAGGTTGGGAACGCCGTCGCGGCTTCGGCCCGCAACTCTGAGCGCATGCGACGCTCGAACTCAGCGGCCAGTTCCGGATGTGCCGCGACATATCCCGTCCACAATGATTGCCACGTCGCGTGAGTTCCGGCACGCCGCGCTACCATCTCGCCCCAATGTTCACGCGCTTCGTCGGGCACGGTGAACGGTTCGGGATATGCCCAGCCATACACTGCCTTGGTCAGCGCGATCTCGTCCTTGCCCAACGGTTCGCCGTGCGCTTTCGCCGTATCCTGTCGGTTCGGCGAGCCGAATCCGATGTGGGTGCGCGTGATGATCATGGTCGGACGCACAGTGTCAGCCTTTGCCGCGTCAATGGCGCTATCGATTGCCGCGAGGTCGTTGACATCAGCTATGTGGAGCACCTGCCAGCCATACGCTTCGAACCGCTTCGCGGCATCATCGCTGCAGGACAAATCCGTGCTGCCGTCAATCGTAATGCGGTTGTCGTCGAAGAAACCGATCAGCTTCCCAAGACCAAAGTGTCCAGCGTACGAGGCGGCTTCGTGCGAGACGCCTTCCATAAGACAGCCATCGCCCGCAATGAAGTACGTGTGATGATCGACGATCGCGAAGCCATCGCGATTGAACGTGGCCGCCAAGTGTGCTTCGGCGACAGCGAATCCGACGGCATTCGCGAAACCCTGACC